>JBDSAB010000298.1:0-5003 GCA_039922395.1 Caldimonas sp. | reverse complement strand
ACCGGCTTCTCGGTCGGCGGCCTCAGCCTGCTGACGCCGCGGCCGGCCTCGGCTGACAACGACAAGGACAAGGAGAAGGAGCCGGAGGACAGCGGCGGTCGCGGCCGGCGCTACCTGATCCGCGGCGGCGCGGTGATGTCGATGGACCCGAAGGTCGGCGACTTCGCACAGGCCGACGTCCTGGTCGAAGGCAAGAAGATCGTCGCGGTCGGGCCCAACCTGCACGCCGGCGGCGCGGCCGTCATCGATGCGCGCGGGCGCATCGTGATGCCGGGCTTCATCGACACGCACCATCATCAGTTCGAGACGGCGCTGCGCAGCTATCTCGCCGACGGTGTGCTGATCAACGACGGCTCGGGGTCGGTCAGCGCGAGCCGGACCTACTTCGAGTACATCCTGCTGACGTTCGCACCCGTGTACCGCCCGCAGGACGTGTACATCAACGAGCTGTTCGGCGGGCTGAGCCAGCTCGACGCCGGCGTGACGACGGTGCACGACGTCTCGCAGATCCATCACTCGCCGCAGCACTCGGATGCCGCGATCCAGGCGCTGTTCGACACCGGACGGCGCGCCGCCTTCGGCTACTTCGAGAGCGCCGGCGCCAACATCCTCGGCACCAATCCCGGCAACAAATACCCGAGCGATGCGCCCCGCATCAAGCAGCAGTGGTTCTCGTCGAGCGACCAGCTCGTCCACATGATCATGGGCGGCGAGGTCTATCTCGGCGATCCGACGACCCAGCAGTCATGGACGATCGGACGCCAGCTCGGCCTGCAGATCGCGGCGCACGTCCTGTCGCCGTTCGGCATCCGCCCGATCTTCGACAAGCTGGCCGCCGGCACCGGCGGCGCCGGCAACCTCGGCATCGGCCCGGACAACCTGTTCATCCACATGACCGGGATGGCCGACGCCGCCTGGCAGCGGGTCAAGGAGGTCGGCGCCCACGTCTCGCTCGCGGTGCCGATCGAGATGAACATGCGGCACGGCATGCCGCCGCTCCTGAAGATGCAGAGCCTCGGGCTGGAGCCGTCGCTGAGCACCGACGTCGAATGCACGTTGACGGCCGACTTCTTCACCCAGATGCGCTCGACCATGAACGTGCAGCGCGCGCTCGTGAACCAGATGATTCTCGAACAGGGAAATTTCTATCCCGACCAGCAGTGGCCGAAGCCGGCTCCCAGCGTGCCGCCACTGCTCACCACCCGCGACGTGCTGCGCTACGCCACCATCAATGGCGCCAAGGGGCTGCGCCTCGACCACAAGACCGGCTCGCTGACGCCGGGCAAGGAGGCCGACATCATCATCCTCGACGCGACCGCGATCAACGTCGCGCCGCTCAATCACGTGCCGGGCGCCGTCGTGTCGCTGATGGAGCGCTCCAACGTCGAGACCGTGATCGTCGCGGGCAAGATCCGCAAGTGGAAGGGCGAGCTGCTCGACACCAACCTGAAGCACCTTCGCAAGCAACTCGAAGACTCGCGCGACTACGTCTTCTCGAAGGCCAAAATCCCGCAGGAGCTGTTCCGCAACTAGCGGCCGCGAGGGGATCGGCCGAGCGCTGCACGGCGAGCGCCGATTCGGCAGAATCCCGCAACGACATCAAGAGGGCTCCGGCCCTCTTCTTCTTTGCGGAGCCAAGACATGAACCTCGATCTCACCGGCCGCCTGGCCCTCGTCTCCGGCAGCACCGCCGGCATCGGCCACGCGATCGCGACGGCACTCGCCGCCGAAGGCGCCCGCGTCATCGTCAACGGACGGACCCAGGCGGCGGTCGATGCCGCGGTCGTCCGCATCGCGAGTGCCGCAAGCGGCGCGGTGATTGGCTTCGCCGGCGACCTGAGCACTGCGGCCGCCGCCGAAGCGCTGGTCGCGGCCCACCCCGGCATCGAGATCCTGGTCAACAACCTCGGCATCTTCGAGCCGAAGCCGTTCGAGGACATCGCCGATGCCGACTGGACCCGCTTCTTCGACGTCAATGTGCTGAGCGGTGTGCGGCTCGCGCGCCTCGTGCTGCCGTCGATGAAGCGCGCGAACTGGGGCCGCATCATCTTCATCTCGAGCGAGAGCGCGGTGCAGATCCCGGCGGAGATGATCCACTACGGCATGACGAAGACGGCGCAGCTCGCGGTCTCGCGCGGGCTGGCCGAAGCGGTGGCCGGCACCGGCATCACCGTCAACAGCGTCCTGCCGGGCCCGACCCGCTCGCGCGGCGTCGGCGATTTCGTCGAAGCGCTCGCCAAGGCCGACGGCAAGTCGTTCGAGGCCTACGAGAAGGAGTTCTTCGAGAAGGTGCGTCCGACGTCGCTGATCAAGCGCTTCGAGACGCCCGAAGAGATCGCGTCGATGGTCGCCTACATCGCGAGCCCGCTGTCGTCGGGCACGACCGGCGCGGCGCTCCGCGTCGACGGCGGCTGCCTGAAGAGCGCGTTCTGAGCCGCTCGGTCGCGCGTCGCTGACACCGCGCATTCCGACCCCGCGGAACGCTCACGGCGCCAGCGCGGGCGGATTGGTGCGCGGGCTGGTCGGCCCGGCCGGCACCACATGCGGCGCACCGGAGAGAACCTGGAATGCGGCCCCGAAGTTCTGCCCGGCCGACGGGCTCGTGACCTCATCGACATACCACCATTCGCTGACCACGCGGGCCGCATCGGCGTCGACCAGCATGTAGCCGCGCCGCGTCAGCTCGATGTACTTGAGGTGGGGGTTGACCGAACGCAACCCGGACGCGACGACCCCGCCGATGTCGAAGATCGCCGGCGACGTGACCGAGGTGGTGATGAATTCGACCGCGCGCGAGCCGGCGCCGGTGCCCGAGTCGTAGCCGCCCGAGGCGACGTCGTCGTTGTTCGGATCCTCGGTCAGGTCGCAAGCCCACGCGCTGTGCGCATCGCCGGTCAGCACGACGACGTTGCCGACCGCCGGCGTCGACGCACTCCCCTTCAAGACCTGGAACAGGCGGTCGCGGGCCGGCTGATAGCCGTCCCACTGGTCGGCGTTGAGAAAGCGCCCGCCGCCCTCCGCGTTCGACTTCGGCTCGATCTTCAGCTGGGCCAGCATCACGCCCTGCCCCACCATCTTCCAGCGTGCGGTCGACATGCGAAGGCGCGCTGCGAGCCAGTCCTGCTCTTCCGTCCCCAGCATCTCGCGGGCCGGATTGGTGAAGGCGCCGCTCTGCGTGAAGACGCCGTCGACATTCGTGTTGGAGTCGAGCTGCGGCGAGCGCGCGCCGATGCGCTCCTCGAGCATCAGCAGCTCGACCAGGTCGCCGAACGCGAAGCTGCGGTTGCACTTGCGCAGGTTGGCCGGATCGACCGGCCGGATCGGCATCCATTCGTAGTAGGCCTGCAGCGCGGCGTCGACGCGCGCGGTCCAGGTGCCCTCGGCGCCTTCGGTGTGGTTCCGGGAGCCCGATGCGTTGGCGTCGCTCGCGATGTCGTGGTCGTCCCAGATCGCGACGATCGGGTGCTGGCGGTGCATCTGCTGCGCGTCGACGTCGCGCTTGTACTGCGCGTGGCGCGTGCGGTAGTCGGCCAGGGTGACGGTCTCGACCGCCGGCTCGTGGACCCGCACGTTGTCCGGGTCGTCGCTGTACTCGTACAGGTAGTCGCCGAGGTGCACGACCAGGTCGAGGTCGGCGCGCTCGGCGACGCGCCGATACGCGTTGAAGAACCCCTGTGCCAGGTTCGAGCAGCTGACCACCGCCATGCGCAGCCGCGTCGCCCCGCCGACCGGCAAGGTGCGCGTGCGGCCGATCGGCGAGGCGACGCCGCCCGACGAAAAGCGGTAGTAGTAGGTTGTGTTCGGTTGCAGGCCGAGCACATCGGACTTGACGGTGTAGTCGCGTGTCGCGTCGGTCGACTGCGTGAAGCGGGCGACGACCTGGGCCAGCGCGATGTCGGTGGCGACAACGCAGTCGACGTCGACCGGGCCCGCAACGTCCGGGGTCACGCGGGTCCACAGGACCACCCGGTCGGCCAGCGGATCGCCGCTCGCGACGCCGTGCCGGAACAGCCCGGTGCCGGGCGACGACGGCACCGGGTCGGCCGAGCCGTTGCCACCGCAGCCGCCGAGCAGCGACAGCGTGCCGACGGCCAGGGTCGTGCCGCCGGCCCGGCGGAAGAATTCGCGCCGGGTCGCACCGGTCTTCCTCGGCGATCGCTTCGCACGGCCCATGAGGGATTCGATTCCTTGTATTGACGAAAAGCAGGGTGCGAATCTCCGGCCGCGTCGGCTCACGCAGAATCGCCCGACCCCGATCGTCCGCGATTCTCGGTCGATTCCGGCCGGCCTGATTCGTCGTGTTGTCAGAGCCGCCGATTTCGAGTGCCGAAGACGCGGTGTCGACAACCCACTCAGGAGAACCGTGATGCGTGTGATGGTGATGGTGAAGGCGACGAAGGAATCCGAAGCGGGCCAGATGCCCTCGACCGAGTTGCTGACGGCAATGGGCAACTTCAACGAAGAGCTGGTCAAGGCCGGCGTGATGCTCGCCGGCGAAGGCTTGCATCCGAGCTCGAAGGGCAAGCGGGTGCGCTTCTCCGGGAAGCAGCGAAGCGTCGTCGACGGCCCGTTCGCCGAGACCAAGGAGCTGGTCGCCGGTTACACCGTGATCCAGGTACGCTCGCGCGAAGAAGCGACGGAGTGGGCGCGGCGCTTCCCGGCGCCGATGGGTGCAGGCGTGGAAGCGACGATCGAAGTGCGCCCTCTTTACGAGCTGGGCGACTTTCCACAGAGCGAATCGATCGGGCGCCTGCGCGCGCTCGACCACGCCGGCAAGTAGCCTACTCCCGACTCCTGGAGCTCGCCATGCACAAGCAGATCTTCGTCAACCTGCCCGTCAAAGACCTGCCCAGGTCGAAAGCCTTCTTCGAGGCGCTCGGCCTGTCGTTCAACCCGCAATTCACCAACGACCAAGGCGCCTGTCTCGTGATCGGCGAGAACATCTGCGCGATGCTGCTGACCCGCGAGTTCTTCAAGAGCTTCATCGACAAGCAGATCGCCGA
>JBDSAB010000297.1:0-21438 GCA_039922395.1 Caldimonas sp. | reverse complement strand
GCATCTGGAGCCGAGCCTGACCACCGTCCACATCGATGGCTCGGCCATCGGCGCGCAGGCCGCGAGCCTGCTGCTGGCCCGCTGTCGGGGCGAGCCGGAAGGCCGCCGCGTCATCGACGTCGGGTTCGCGATCGTCGAGCGGCAGTCCACGGCCGCGTAGTCCGCGTTCTCAGCCCCGACGCAAACCGGACTGCCGAGGCATCCGGAACGGCAGCATGCGTTGCACCCAGCGCGATTCGAAGCGGCGCAGCGACAGGCTTTCGTGGAACCCGGCGATGCGCGCGCCGTCGAGTTGCGTCGTGAACAGCGAGCGCGCGTAGAACGGACCGTCCTCGAGGGTCCGGTCGATCGCGGGCCGATGTCCGGGCTCGCAACGTGTCTGGCGCTCGATGCGCCACGGGGTCGATGCCATCCGCGCGACGGGCGGGGCCGAGGCCGTCTCGTCGACCGTGCCGTCGGCACCGAAGCGCAGCGACATCGCGAGCTCGCTGCCGTCCTTGCGGCGCACGTCGTACAGGACGGCGCAGCGGCGCTCCGGCATCGACGCGCGCGACCAGTGCCACGACTCGAAGGTCTGCTCGAGCGGGGCCTGGCCGAAGTTGGAATCGAGGTAAGCGGTCCCGCTCCAGCGCAGCGCAGGCTGCTGAAGCGCCACCTCGATGCGAGCCAGCGGCGCGAGGGGCCGCCACGCGTGCAGCCCCTCGGGGTCGAGCGCGAAGCTGCGGTCGACGAGATGGAGCGGCCGCACGCGCACGCACCCGCGGACGCGCGCCGGCCACGGCACGGAGATCTCGTCGAGGTCGAACTCGAGCGTGCCGTCGGCGGCCCAATGCACGCCGCTCGTGCCGATCTGCAGCGCTGCCGCCGAACACCGCACCTGGCGGCGCCCGCGCTCGGTCATGGTCCATCGCTTCGCCCCGCCGCGGCGGTACAGCGAGACGTTGAGCGCGCAGTGGTCGAACGGGTCGGCGCCGCGCGGTCCTGCGGATCGTCGAGCCGACGCGTAGTACGGCGAGAACACGCTGCCGATGAAGGCGATCAGCGTCAGTCCGTGTTCGCCGTCGTCGCTCAGTCCATCGGCGTACCACCAGGCATAGCCGTTGCGCGGAACCTCGACGTCGAAGGCAGCGGCTAGCGCTGACGGGGCAGGTCCGCGAACAGGCTCGCCGCGGCCTGGCGCGCCGACAGTGCCGCCATCGGCACGCCCGGTCCCGGATGGATGCTGCCGCCGGTCAGGTACAGGCCCTTGATCGCGCTGCGTGCTCCCGGTCGCCGAAACGACGCTTGCCATCCGTGCGAGGCCCGGCCATAGAGCGCCCCGCCGGTCGCGGGAAACAGGCGCGCGAAGTCGGCCGGTGTCGTCCTCAGGCTGTTGCTCGGGGAGCGCTGCAGGTGCAAGCCGCATTGGTCCAGGTGGCGGAAGGTCTGTGCTTCGCATCGTGCCAGCTCCTCGGGGTCCATCGATCGGCCATCTCCGCGCGCCGGTGCATTGACGATGCAGAGCATGCGTTCCGCCGCCTCGGGCGGCGCGGCGGCCTCGTCGGCGCGGTCGAGTGCGCACACGTAGACCGTCGGGTTGCGCGGTACCCGGGCCTGCACGACGAGGTCGTCGAACTCGGCACGGCTGTCGCCTGAAAAGAAGACCGAGTGGTGCAGCAGGGGAAAGCCGCTCGTCGCCGCATTCAGGCTCCAGGTCAGGGCCGACAGCGAACGCTCCTCGGGTCGCGGCATGCCGTCGGGCTGGGCCGCGCGCGCGTTCGCGCCGAGGCGCCCCGACGCGAGCGCCGCCGCATCGCCGTTGAAGACCACGGCGCGAGCGTCGATGACTTCGCCCCCGGCCGCCTTGACGCCGTGTGCGCGGCCGTTGCGAACCAGGATCTCCTCGACATGCACGCCGTAGCGGAAGCGCGCGCCGTGGCGCGCGGCCAAAGCGGCGACGGCCTCCGCGATCCGGTGCATGCCGCCCTCGACGCGCCAGACGCCGCACTGCTCGACGTGCGCGATCAGCATCAGCGTGGCCGGCGCCAGGAACGGCGACGAGCCGCAGTAGGTCGCGTAGCGCCCGAACAGCTGCCGCAGGCGCGGGTCGGCGAAGTGGGTGCAGAGCTCGTTCCACAGCGTCGAGAACGGCGAGATGCGGAGCAGCCCGCTGGCGTCGTCGAGCGCCATCCGCATCGCCAGCGACACCGGGTTCGGTCGCGAGCCGCGCAGGAAGGGCAGCTCGAGCGCGCGGTAGATCTGGCTCGAGCGCCGGCAGAACGCTTCGAAGCCCTGCTTCGCGGCGGCCCCGGCGAACTCGCCGATCGCATCGGCCGACCGGGCCGGGTCGGCGTGCAGGTCGAGGCGCGAGCCGTCCGGCCACGTGTGCCGCGCGAGGACGTTGAGCGGGTGCAGCGTGAGGTGTTCGGCGAGCTGCGTGCCGACGCTGTCGAACAGCTCGTCGAAGACCCAGCGCATCGTGAAGACGGTCGGGCCGGCATCCATCGCCGCGCCGTCGACCTCGACCGTGCGGATCTTGCCGCCCGGGCCGGCCGCTCGCTCCAGCACCAGCACGTCTTCGCCGCCGGCGGCCAGGCGCAAGGCGGCGACCAGCCCGCCGATGCCGGCACCGATGACGACGACCTGCCGTCCGCTCATCGCCGGCGACCACCCGTGCGGCGTTGCTTCATCGGTTCACCATCGCGATGTCTATTTTAACTTACACAAATGTGTGAAATACTTATCTGACACTCAACTCTACGCCGAGCCGCATGAAACCCATCACTCGCATCGAACAGTGCCTGGCGATCGCGCTGGATTCGGCAGAGGACTCCGACTGTCCGCCCAAGCTCGCGGGCGCCATTCGCCATGCGGTGTTTCCGGGCGGCGCCCGCATCCGACCGCAGTTGACGCTTGCCGTCGCGGCCGCCTGCAACAACGACGATCCGATGCTGGCCGAGGCTGCCGCGACCTCGATCGAGCTGCTGCATTGCGCTTCGCTCGTGCACGACGACCTGCCGTGCTTCGACGACTCGCCGATGCGGCGCGGTCGGGCCTCGGTTCACTTCGTCTACGGCGAAAGCCTGGCGGTGCTGGCCGGTGATGCGTTGATCGTGCTGGCGTTCCAGTCGCTCGCTCGGGCCGCCACGCAGTCGCCGACCCGGCTGCCGGCGCTGATGGCGACGATCTCGGCGGGCGTCGGGATGCCAAGGGGAATCGTCGCAGGCCAGGCCTGGGAATGCGAACCGCGGGTGTCGCTGACGCAATACCAGCGGGCGAAGACAGGCGCCCTGTTCGCAGCCGCCACGATGGCCGGCGCCCATGCGGCGGGGGCCGATGCGACCCCGTGGCGTACCTTCGGCGAATGGCTCGGCGAGGCTTATCAGGCCGCCGACGACATCCGCGATGTCGCCTGCGATCCGCAGATTCTCGGCAAGCCGGTGGGGCAGGACGTCGCGCTGCTGCGTCCGAGCGCGGCGACCGAGCTCGGGCTCGAGGGTGCGCTGCTGCATTTCGAGCGGCTGCTCGCCGCCGCCACCGCCGCCGTCCCGCCGTGCCCCGGCGCCGAGCGGCTGCGCCAACTGGTGCGCAGCGAGGCCGAGCGCCTCGTGCCGAAGGCGATGGCCGACGAGTTCCTGCGCGTCCCGGTCTGAGCGATCCGGGTCCGGCGCTCAGGGTCCAGTCGGAAGGGTCGCGCCGAT
Organism: Caldimonas sp.; assembly: GCA_039922395.1. Lineage (GTDB taxonomy): Bacteria > Pseudomonadota > Gammaproteobacteria > Burkholderiales > Burkholderiaceae_C > Schlegelella_A. The sequence goes on along the minus strand of JBDSAB010000297.1, from coordinate 17,758 downwards.
GGACGCGGAGTTGTCGATGGTGCCGCGGACCGGCTTGCGCGATCGCTGGCTCGCGCTGCGCGACCGGCTGCTGGCGAGCCCGGCGTTCCAGCGCCGCGCCGCCGCCTTTGCGCTGAGCCGTCCGACCGCGCGGCGCCATGCGCGCGAGCTGTTCGATCTGGTCGCCGGCTTCGTCTACTCGCAGGTTCTCGCCGCCTGTGTGCGGCTGCAGCTGTTCGAGATCCTGGCGGCCGGACCGCAGACCTTGGAGGCGCTGGCCGCGCGGCTCGATCTGGCGCCCTCCGCCGCCCAGCGCCTGCTCGATGCGGCGTGCGCGCTCGATCTGGTCGAGCGCCGCAGCGACGATCGCTTCGGCCTCGGCCGCCTCGGCGGGCCTCTGGTCGGCAACACCGCGGTCGTCGCGATGATCGAGCATCACCGCGCGCTCTATGCCGACCTGGCCGATCCGGTTGCCTTGTTGCGCTCCGATCACGGCCACGGCGCCGTGGCGCGCTTCTGGCCCTATGCCGGCGGCGCGCATCCCGACGCGCATGGCCGTTCGCCGCATCCGCTTGGCGACGAGCGCATCGCGGCGTACACGACGTTGATGGCGGCCTCGCAGCCGCTCATTGCCGACGAAATCCTCGACGCGTATTCGTTCCGGCGCCATCGGCTGCTGCTCGATGTCGGAGGTGGCGACGGCAGCTTCCTGATCGCTGCGGCACGCCGTGCCGATCGGCTGAAGCTGGCGTTGTTCGATCTGCCGGCGGTGGCCGATCGGGCCCGCGGCCGTCTGCGCGGGGCCGGCCTCGCGGGGCGGGCGGAAGCCTTCGGCGGCGACTTCCTGACCGATTCGCTGCCTTGCGGAGCCGACCTCGCGACCTTGATCCGCGTTGTTCACGACCACGACGACGACAACGCGCTGGCGATCCTGCGCGCCACCCGCAACGCGCTGGTGCCGGGGGGGCGCTTGCTGCTCGCCGAACCGATGGCGCGCACGCCCGGTGCGGAAGCGATGGGCGACGCCTACTTCGGCTTCTACCTGCTCGCGATGGGGAGCGGCCGGCCGCGCACGAGCGCGGCCCTCGCCGACATGTTGCGGACAGCTGGCTTCATCGATGTCAGGTCGCTCGCAACACGGATGCCGCTGCAGACGGGTTTGCTGCTGGCGTGCACACCTAAGTGAAAATCAAAGTTGACACTTCAAACAGTAAGAATAAGATGACACCGACCATGTCATCTATTGCAGACGTCGCACCGGATCCGGCCATGCCGCCCACCCATCGGTGCCTTGTTTCGGGAGTCGTTCAGTGAGAACGCTGGCCGTCGTCCTGCAGGCGCCTCGCGTCCTGGCGCTGCAATCGCTGGCGTTGTCGGCGCCGACCGAACAGGACGTCGTCGTCGATCTCGAATGGAGCGGCGTCAGCACCGGCACGGAGCGCCTGCTCTGGTCCGGACGGATGCCCGACTTTCCGGGCATGGGTTATCCGCTGGTGCCGGGCTACGAGTCGGTCGGCCGGGTTGTCAAGGCCGGCGCGAGCTCGGGACGGCGTGTCGGCGAGCGGGTGTTCGTTCCCGGCGCCAAGTGCTTCGGCGACGTCCGCGGACTGTTCGGCGGCGCGGCGTCGCAGCTCGTGCTGCCCGGGGCTCGGGCGCTGCCGCTCGACGACAGCCTCGAGGACCGCGGCGTCCTGCTCGCGCTGGCGGCAACCGCTCGGCACGCGCTTGCGGCGCCGGGTGCGGTGCGGCCGCAACTGATCGTCGGTCACGGCGTGCTCGGTCGCATGCTCGCGCGCCTGACCGTGCTCGACGGCGGCGCACCGGTGGTCTGGGAGACCGACCCGACTCGCCGCTCCGGCGCGGATGGCTACTCGGTGATCGATCCCGCGCTCGACACGCGTCGCGACTATGCCTGCATCTGCGACGCCAGCGGCGACGCGGCGCTGCTGGACAAGATGATTGCGCGCCTTGCCCCTGGCGGCGAGATCGTGCTCGCCGGGTTCTACGAAGAAGCGCTGCGCTTCGACTTCGCACCGGCCTTCATGCGCGAGGCGCGCATCCGTGTCGCCGCGCAATGGCAACCCGACGACCTGCTCGCGGTGCGCGATCTGGCGCAGTCCGGCCGCCTCTCGCTCGACGGCCTCATCAGCCACCGCTGCGACGCGGCCGAGGCCGGCGACGCCTACCGCACCGCGTTTGGCGATCCCGCCTGTTTGAAGATGACCCTCGACTGGAGGAACTGTTCATGAGCCTGCTGCTTCATCCGGTGCACCGCGCCGATCTGCGTGCGGGGCACCCGCTTCGATCCCTGCCCGCGCACCGAGGCTCGGCCGCATGAGCGCCGCAGCGACCGCCGCCACGTCGGCCGGCATCCGCACGATGCCCGTGACCTTCCTGAAGGACCTGCGCGCCGAGGCGGCGATCGAGCCGGCACCGGTGGCGACCGACAAGCCGACCAAGGAAACCCAGATCATCGCGATCTACGGCAAGGGCGGCATCGGCAAGAGCTTCACGCTGGCCAACCTCAGCTACATGATGGCGCAGCAGGGCAAGAAGGTCCTCCTGATCGGCTGCGATCCGAAGAGCGACACCACCAGCCTGCTGTTCGGCGGGCGCGCGTGCCCGACCATCATCGAGACCTCGTCGAGAAAGAAGCTCGCGGGCGAGGCGGTCGCGATCGGCGACGTCTGCTTCAAGCGCGACGGCGTCTACGCGATGGAGCTCGGCGGGCCCGAGGTCGGCCGCGGCTGCGGCGGGCGCGGGATCATCCACGGCTTCGAGCTGCTCGAGAAGCTGGGCTTCCACGACTGGGGCTTCGACTACGTGCTGCTCGACTTCCTCGGCGACGTGGTCTGCGGCGGCTTCGGGCTGCCGATCGCACGCGACATGTGCCAGAAGGTCATCGTCGTCGCCAGCAACGACCTGCAGTCGCTCTACGTCGCCAACAACGTGTGCAGCGCGGTCGAGTACTTCCGCAAGCTCGGCGGCAACGTCGGCGTCGCCGGCATGGTGATCAACCGCGACGACGGCACGGGCGAAGCGGCCGCGTTCGCGACCCAGGTCGGCATCCCGGTGCTCTCGACGATCCCGGCCGACGACGACATCCGCCGCAAGAGCGCGAGCTACGAGATCATCGGCCGCCCCGGCAGCCCGTGGGGTCCGATGTTCGCGGAGCTCGCCGAGAACGTCGGCACCTCGCAGCCGATGCGGCCGAAGCCGATGTCGCAGGACGCGCTGCTGGGCCTGTTCTCGGCCGCCTCCGTCGGCCGTGACGTGGTGCTGGAACCGGCCACGCAGTTCGACATGTGCGGCAAGAAGGAAGTCGTCCAGAAGACCCTCGAAGTGGTCTACGACGAAGTCTGAGCAGAGCCGCATGAGCACGACGATCCCGATCGTTCCGATCCCGGTGAAGACTGCCCTCGAAGGCGATGGCATGGGCTGCCATGCCGGCGGCGATGCGATGCTCGCGGCCGCCAAGTCGGCCGGCAAGTCGGAGGTGCTCGAGCGCTATGCGCAGGACTACCCGCGCGACGCCAAGGCCGGCCCGCACGACCAGCCGCAGAGCATGTGCCCGGCGTTCGGCTCGCTGCGCGTGGGCCTGCGCATGCGGCGCACGATGACGATCCTGTCGGGCTCGGCCTGCTGCGTCTACGGGCTGACCTTCACGTCGCATTTCTACGGCGCGCGGCGCAGCGTCGGCTACGTGCCGTTCAACAGCGAGTCGCTCGTCACCGGCAAGCTGTTCGAGGACATCCGCGAGGCGGTCCACCAGCAGGCCGACCCGGCAAAGTACGACGCGATCGTGATCATCAACCTGTGCGTGCCGACCGCGAGCGGCGTGCCGTTGCAGATCCTGCCGAAGGAGATCAACGGGGTTCGCATCATCGGCATCGACGTGCCGGGGTTCGGCGTGCCGACCCACGCCGAGGCGAAGGACGTGCTGGCCGGGGCGATGCTGAAATACGCGCGCACCGAGGCGCTGGCCGGTCCGGTGCAGGCGCCGCGCACCGGCCGTGCCGACAAGCCGACGGTGACGTTGCTCGGCGAGATGTTCCCGGCCGACCCGGTGATCATCGGCATGATGCTCGAGCCGATGGGCCTCGGCGCCGGGCCGGTCGTGCCGACGCGCGAGTGGCGCGAGCTCTATGCGGCGCTCGACTGCGTCGCGGTCGCGGCGATCCATCCGTTCTACACCGCCAGCCTGCGCGAGTTCGAGGCCGCCGGACGGCCGGTCGTCGGCTCGGCACCGGTCGGTCGCGACGGCACCGAGGCCTGGCTGCAGGCGGTCGGCATCGCCGCCGGCGTCGCCCAGGAACGAATCGACGCGGCCAAGAATCGCGTCCTGCCGGCGATCGTTGGCGCGCTCGCGAAGACGCCGATCCGCGGCCGCATCACGCTGAGCGGCTACGAAGGTTCCGAGCTGCTCGTCGGCCGCCTGCTCGTCGAGAGCGGCGCCGACCTGCGCTACGTCGGCACCGCGTGTCCGCGCACCGCGTGGAGCGAGGTTGACTGCGCGTGGCTCGAGTCGAAGGGCGTCACGGTCCGCTTCCGCGCGTCGCTCGAGCAGGACCTCGCGGCATTCCACGAATGGAAGCCCGATCTCGCGATCGGCACCACCCCGGTGGTGCAGGCCGCCAAGGAAGCCTGCACGCCGGCGCTCTACTTCACGAACCTGATCTCGGCGCGTCCGCTGATGGGACCGGCCGGCGCCGGATCGCTGGCGACCGTGGTCAACGCCGCGATCGGCAACCGCGCGCGCTTCGACCGCATGAAGGCGTTCTTCGGCGCAACCGGCAGCGCGCACGCGGCCGGCGTCTGGGAGAGCGCGCTCGGCGTGCCGCAGGAGCGGCCCGAGTTCAAGGCCGAGCAGCGCCGTCTCGCCGTCAAGCAGGCGAAGAAGCGCAAGGCCGAGGAGATGGTCTGATGCTGGTCTTGGATCACGATCGCGCGGGGGGCTACTGGGGCGCGGTCTATGTGTTCACCGCGATCAAGGGCCTGCAGGTCGTGATCGACGGGCCGGTCGGTTGCGAGAACCTGCCGGTGACCTCGGTGCTGCACTACACCGACGCGCTGCCGCCGCACGAGCTGCCGATCGTCGTCACCGGCCTCGCCGAAGAGCAGCTCGGCCGCGAAGGCACCGAGGGCTCGATGCGGCGTGCCCATGCCGCGCTCGATCCCGACCTGCCGTCGGTCGTCGTCACCGGATCGATCGCCGAGATGATCGGCGGCGGCGTCACGCCGGCGGGCACCAACATCCAGCGCTTCCTGCCGCGCACGATCGACGAAGACCAGTGGCAGTGTGCGAACCGCGCGATGTTCTGGCTCTGGTCGGAGTACGGCCTGAAGAAGGTGCCGGCGCGCAAGCCGTACGCCGAGCGGCCGCCCGGCGAGAGGCCGCGTGTCAACATCATCGGACCGAGCTACGGCGTCTTCAATTCGCCGAGCGACCTGGCCGAGATCCGCCGCCTGGTGCAGGGCATCGGCGCCGAGATCAACATGGTGTTCCCGCTCGGCAGCCACCTCGCCGACGTCGCGCGCCTGGTCGAGGCCGATGCCAACGTCTGCATGTACCGCGAGTTCGGCCGCATGCTGTGCGAGGCGCTCGACCGGCCCTACCTGCAGGCGCCGATCGGGCTGCACAGCACGACCGCGTTCCTGCGCTCGCTCGGCGAGATCCTGGGTCTCGACCCCGAGCCGTTCATCGAGCGCGAGAAGCACAGCACGATCAAGCCGGTCTGGGACCTGTGGCGCTCGGTGACGCAGGACTTCTTCGCGACCGCGAGCTTCGCGATCGTCGCCAACGAGACCTACACGCGCGGCGTGCGCCATTTCCTCGAGGAGGAGATGGGGCTGCCGTGCAACTTCGCGGTGGCCCGCATGCCCGGCGCGAAGACCGACAACGAGGCGGTGCGCCAGTTGGTCCGCGAGAAGACGCCGCTGGTGATGTACGGCAGCTACAACGAGCGCATGTACCTGGCCGAATGCGGCGGCGGGTCGATGATGAAGGCGACCTTCATCCCCGCGTCGTTTCCGCTGCCGATCATCCGACGGGCGACCGGCACGCCCTTCATGGGCTATGCCGGCGCGACCTACCTGATCCAGGAGTTCTGCAACGCGCTGTTCGACGCGCTGTTCCACATCCTGCCGCTCGCCGCCGATCTCGACCGCGTCGATGCGACGCCGGCAAGGCTCGCCGCGCAGGCGCCGAGCCCATGGGACGACGCCGCGCAGCAGCTGCTCGCCGAAATCGTCGACGGCGAGCCGGTGCTGGTCCAGATCTCGGCCGCCAAGCGGCTGCGCGACCGCGCCGAGCGCGACGCGCGACGCGCCGGCGAGGCGCGTGTCACGTCGGCTCGCGTCGCGAGCGCACGCGAGGCCCTGATGCAGGGAGAGCCCGCATGACGCGCGGCCTCCACCGATTCGAATCGTCCGGTCGACACGGACCCGAGATTGCCGCGGCACTGCGCTGCGGCAAGCCCCGCCGCGGGGGAATTGCGCGGTGATGGCCGCCAGGCCGACAAGGGTCAAACGACCCGGAAGGAGTACAGACCATGGCTGAAATGAGGCAGGGATCCCTGTCAGGACTCACGGAACAGGAAGCCAAGGAGTTCCACGGCATCTTCATGACGAGCTTCATCATCTTCACGGTGATTGCGATCGTCGCCCACTTCCTGGTGTGGCAGTGGCGTCCGTGGTTGCCGGGCACCGCGGGCTACGCGCTGATCTTCAACGATGCGAAGGACGTGGCGCTGAGCTACCTCTCCGTCGCGTTCACGGCTTAGGAGGAAACGACATGTGGCGTATCTGGTTGCTATTCGATCCGCGCAGGACGTTGATCGCCCTGTTCACGTTCCTGTTCGTGCTGGCCCTGGTGATCCACTTCATCCTGCTCAGCACCGACCGCTTCAACTGGCTCGACGGCCCGCGCAAGGCGATGGTCTCGGCCGGGCAGATGTCTCCGATGCCGGCTCCTGCCGCGGCACCGGCGAGTCGTTAGCGACGCGCGGCGGACAGGCGCGCAGGCCGCGGGCTTCGGCCCTGCGCCTGCCGCTTGCAGACGGTCCGGGCCTGGGCCCGGGACGATCGCTTCCTGACGGAGGTTTGTGATGGCGATGCTGAGTTTCGAGCGCAAGTACCGCGTACGCGGCGGCACCCTGACCGGAGGCGACCTGTTCGACTTCTGGGTCGGGCCGTTCTACGTCGGCTTTTTCGGTGTGACGACGCTGTTCTTCTCGATCGTCGGCACGTTGCTGATCGTCTGGGGTGCGTCGCAGGGTCCGACCTGGAACCTCTGGCAGATCAGCATTGCACCGCCCGACCTGAAATACGGGCTCGGCATGGCGCCGCTGCTGCAGGGCGGTCTCTGGCAGCTGATCACGTTCTGCGCGATCGGTGCCTTCGTGTCGTGGGCGCTGCGCGAGGTCGAGATCTGCCGCAAGCTCGGCATCGGCTACCACGTGCCGTTCGCGTTCTCGGTCGCGATCCTGGCCTACGTCACGCTGGTCGTGGTGCGGCCGCTGCTGCTCGGCGCCTGGGGTCACGGCTTTCCGTACGGGATCATGAGCCACCTCGACTGGGTGTCGAACACCGGCTACCAGTACCTGCACTTCCACTACAACCCGGCCCACATGCTGGCCGTGAGCTTCTTCTTCGCGACCACCTTCGCGCTGTCGCTGCACGGTGCGCTCATCCTGTCGGCGACGAATCCCGGCAAGGGCCAGGTGGTGAAGACCGCCGAGCACGAGAACACGTTCTTCCGCGACACCATCGGCTACTCGATCGGCACGCTCGGCATCCACCGCCTCGGACTCTTTTTGGCGCTGTCGGCCGGCTTCTGGAGCGCCGTCTGCATCGTCATCAGCGGTCCGTTCTGGACCCGCGGCTGGCCCGAGTGGTGGAGCTGGTGGCTCAACCTGCCGATCTGGCGCTAGCACTTCAAAGACGCCGAGGAGACCTTCATGGCGGAGTACCAGAACATCTTCACGCGGGTTCAGGCCTATGCGCCGTCCTATGCCGGGGTGCCGCTCGCACGCGGCAACCGCGAACGCGAAGGCCGACCTGCACACGTGCACTGGCTCGGCCGCATCGGCGACGCGCAGATCGGGCCGATCTATCTCGGCTGGTTCGGCCTGGCGTCGTTGCTGTGCGGATTCATCTGCATCGAGATCATCGGCCTGAACATGCTGGCGTCGGTCAACTGGGACCCGATCCAGTTCGTGCGCCAGTTGCCGTGGCTGGCGCTCGAGCCGCCGCCGGCGTCGTACGGGTTGCAGATGCCGCCGCTCAATGAAGGCGGCTGGTGGCGCATCGCCGGCTTCTTCTTGACGGCGTCGGTGCTGCTCTGGTGGGTGCGCATGTACCGTCGCGCGCGCGCCCTCGGCATGGGGACTCATGTCGCCTGGGCGTTCGCCGCCGCGATCTGGCTGATGCTGGTGCTCGGCTTCATTCGCCCGGTGCTGATGGGCAGCTTCGGCGAGGCGGTGCCGTTCGGCATCTTCCCGCACCTCGACTGGACCGCGGCGTTCTCGATCCGCTACGGCAACCTGTTCTACAACCCGTTCCACATGCTGTCGATCGCCTTCCTCTACGGTGCGACGCTGCTGTTCGCGATGCACGGCGCGACGATCCTCGCGGTCAGCCGCTTCGGCGGCGAGCGCGAGATCGAGCAGATCGTCGATCGCGGCACGGCGTCGGAACGCGCTGCGCTGTTCTGGCGCTGGACGATGGGCTTCAACGCGACGATGGAATCGATCCACCGCTGGGCCTGGTGGTTTGCCGTCCTCTGTCCGCTGGTCGGCGGCATCGGCATCCTCTTGACCGGAACCGTCGTCGACAACTGGTACCTGTGGGCGGTCAAGCACCACGTCGCACCCGTCTATCCGGCGGTGTTCGCGCCGGTCATCGATCCCGCGACCTTGCAAGGAGTGAAGCCATGAACGGGTCCGTGCTTCGCAGGGCGTCGGGTCGCGGTGGCCTGCTTCCGTATGTCGTGGTGATCGTTGCCGCGCTGCTGGCGGGCTGCGAGCGGCCGCCGATCGAATCGGTCCAGCGCGGCTACCGCGGCCTCGGCATGGAGCAGGTCTACAACCCGCGCATACTCGCCGCGCAGGCGCCGCTGAACACGCCTCCGGTCGACGCAGCGCCGGTGCCGGCAGGCGGCCCGGCGGCCGGCACGGTGTTCAAGAACGTGAAGGTGCTGAACGATCTGAGCGTCGCCGAGTTCACGCGCCTGATGGTCTCGATGACGGCCTGGGTCTCGCCGCAGCAGGGCTGCACCTACTGCCACGTCGGCAACGATTTCGCATCGGACAGCGTCTACACCAAGGTGGTGTCACGCCGCATGCTGGAGATGACACGGCACATCAACACCGACTGGAAGCAGCACGTGGCCGAGACCGGCGTCACCTGCTACACCTGCCATCGCGGCCAGCCGGTGCCGGCCAACATCTGGTTCAAGGCGCCGCCGGCCTCGCACGACCGGGGCTTGATCGGCAATCACGCCGGCCAGAACTCGCCGGCGCCGCTGGTCGGTCTGAGTTCGCTGCCCTACGATCCGTTCACGCCGTTCCTGTCGAACGCGGCCGACATCCGGATCGTCGGCAACACGGCGCTGCCGACCGACAACCGGCGTTCGATCAAGCAGACCGAGTGGACCTACGGCCTGATGATGCACATGTCGCAGTCGCTCGGCGTCAACTGCACCTACTGCCACAACTCGCGCTCGTTCGCGGAATGGGACTCGAGCACGCCGCAGCGCGGTGTCGCGTGGTACGGCATTCGGCTGGCGCGCGACCTGAACACGCAGTACCTCGATCCGCTTGCCGGCGTCTTCCCGGCGAATCGGCTCGGACCGACCGGCGACGTGCCGAAGGTCAACTGCGCGACCTGCCACCAGGGCGCCTACAAGCCGCTCTACGGGGCGCCGATGCTGAAGAATCACCCTGAGCTGGCGGGTGTGCGCACGGTGGCTGCCGCACCGGCGCCGGCCGCAGCGGCTTCGGCGCCGAACTGAGTCGCGTCGGGCGTCCGTCAGCGCGCGATGCGGATCGCTCCGCGCGCTGACGGCTTCACCGCAGCTCGCACAGGTCGCCCGGCTCTCGGCGCTCAGGCGCCCATGTTGCGGATGCGCGCGTAGAGGGCGGTTGCGCGCCGGGTCGAGTTCTCGAGCTCCTCGAGCAACGGGGCGACCGACGGTGCTGTGCTGCCGTCGGCGATGTCCATCGCCGCCAGGCTCGCATTCGCGAGGATCGCGCCCATGAGGTCACCCCGCGGGTTGAAGCCGGCGGCGAGCGCATCGCGCGACGGGCCGTCGGCGATCGCCTCGTTGAGCGACTCCTCGAGGTGTCGGCGCGCCGCTGCGACGCGCTGGCTGTCGCTGAGGTCGATCGCGACGATGAAGAAGCCGAGCACCGAGCCGTCGCGTCCGGTGACGACTTCGGCACGCACCGCGACCGGCAGCGTGCCGCCGCCTTCCAGAGCGAGCTCGAGCTCGCCGCGCCACGGATGGCGGTCTTCCGCGAGCATGTGGACGATGCGCCGCATCGCGTCAGGCGGCGCGAACAAGGTCGCGAGCTCGATGCGCCGGGTCTCGACCGGTGCGGGCGGCGGGCGCCGATCGCCGCGCTGGCCGAGCAGGGCGGAAAAGGCGTCGTTCGCGAACAGCGTGCGGCCGCTGGCATCGGCGATCACGACCGGCTCCTTCGAGCTGCCGACCATCGCCCGGACCTGGCTCAGCTGGTGCTCGGCGATCAGCAGCCGGACCGCGTTGATCTGCACGATGATGTCGATCAGCGAGGCCCCGAACGCGCGCGCCAGCGCGAGCTCGCTGTGGGTCCAAGCCAGGGCCGTGCCGCGCACGATCTCGGACCACGCGGCGAACGAGCGGCGCGGCGACAGCTCGAGCGGATCGTTGCCGACGACCGGCTTCGACGGATCGCCGGCCCAGGTCACCGAGAGCAGCTGCTCCTTGCGGAACCAGACCAGGTAGTCGGGCCGCGTGGCCGACAGCTTGACCGCGAGCACGCCGCTCGCCGTCGGCGTCAGCGCGTCGAGCGCCGGGTTGGCGCGGGCCACCGACGAGCAGCTGAACAGACCGTCGACGTCCTGCGTCTCGATCCACTGCAGCAGCGCGCGCACTTCGGCGGTCGATGGCGCTTCACCGGTCGTCAGCAGCTCGCCGTCATGAAACAGCGCAGCGCCGCTGGCCTCGAGCGGCTGCAGCAAGGTGCGTGGGTTGCGGAACAGCGCGAGCCGCCAATCGCCCTCGGTCGACGTCGCCTCGACGAGCCGCTGCTCGAGGCGGCGCACCTGGATCGCCACCTGGGCGTGGGCGTAGTTCTCGATCGCCGCGATCCGCGTCGAGATCACCTCGGCGAGCAGGTCGGCCGCCGAGCGGACGGCGAAGCGCAGGTTGCGCGCGCTGTAGTGGTGGCCGGCGATCAGGCCCCAAAGGGCTCCCTCGCGCACCAGCGACACCACCAGCGTGGCGGTGACGCCCATGTTCTTCAGGTACTGCAGGTGCAGCGGCGACATGCTGCGCAAATAGCACAGCGACATGTCGAGGTCGTCCGCGCAACCGGGCAGGCGACGCGGCTGAAGCGGCGCCGGCTGGTAGTCGACGTCGACCAGCACGCGCAGGCGCGTGCGCAGGTACAGCTCGCGGGCACGCTGCGGAATGTCGGATGCCGGGTAGTGGTGGCCGAGCAGCGATTCGAGGCGCGGATGCCGGGCCTCCGCGATGATCTTGCCGTGACCGTCGGGATCGAACTTGTAGACCATCACCCGGTCGTAGCCGAGCATGTCGCGAAAGCTCCGGACCACGCTGTCGGCCAAAGTGCCGATCGAGGCGGCGGCGCTGAAGCGCTGGACCGCGACGCCGAGCATGTCGACCAGCTTGTCGTACTCGATGTCGACGGTCTCGACGCCACCCGCCAGGCCGACCGGCTCGAGTTCCACGAGCAGCACGTTCCCGTTGACCCGATGCAGCGTGCCCTCGAAGGCGCGCGCCTGACCGCCGAGTCCGATCGTGCAGGCCAGCGCGGCCGGCTCGGCGAGATCGGACGTCGCTGCGGCGGCACGAATGCGCGCTTCGATGTCGCCGCCGAATTCGACCACCGGCTGGTTCAACAGGCTCCCGGGCGGTGCACCGAGCACCTGCTCGGTGTTCGCGCTGACCTGAACCACCTTGAGTCCGGGCTCCTGCAACGAGAGGAGCACGCCATGCGGCTGCACCGAGGCCGCCAGATGGATCAGTTCACGTTCGCAATTGGTGAGGTCCGCCTGACCGAACGCAGGACTGGTGAGCACGACCGAGCCTTGCTTGCCGATATCAGTGCGAAGCATCCGACGCGGTCGGGTCGTCGCGCAATGCAGGATCGATGCGGTCGCGGCCGATCCCGAGCAACAGCGCGGCCTTGGCCGCGTTGCCCCCGGTGCGTTGCAATGCGAGCTGGATGAAATGTCGTTCCGCCAAGGCGGCCGTTCCGCTCAGCAGGCTCGACAGCGGCTGCACGCCAAGCTGCGCCGACAGCGCATCGAGCGCGTCGTGCCAGGGCTCGGCGGAAGCGACCGACGACGCGTTCGCCGCGGCCTGCGGGTGCAGCGTGAAGCCGATGCACTCCTGGTCGCCCTCGGTCAAGAGGGACGCCGACAACTCGACCGCGAGCGGAGCGGCCGCGCCACGCCGCGCGGTGGCGCCGATGCGCCGGATCACGCCTTCGCGGCGCACGCCCATCACCGTGTCGGCAAGCGTGCGACCGGGCGTCTCGAGCCAGTCGGCGAGCGGGCGACCCTGGATCTCGGCCTCGCCGCCGGCTCGCACCAGCTCGACGAACGCTGCGTTCGCGAACAGCACCCGGCCGCTCGAATCGCTGACGACGACGGCATCGCGCGTGGTGTCGACCAGGCGGGCCAGGGTCTGGCTGCGTTCGGGATGCGCCGTTGATGCGTCGGCAACCCGCACCCGGACCAGCAGACGCATCGCATCCTCGGCCCGGAACGACGTCGCCACGACGCGCGCGTTGCCCTGCATTCCGAGCAGGCGCGCGCTGATCTCGCCGGTCTGGCCGTTGGTGCGGGCCGTCGCGAGGAGCTCGTTGACGGCGGCGCGCGCCGGCAGCGCGAAGCCGGTCGTCGCCGGGCGTCCGGTGAGATCGCCGTTGGTCTCGCCGAAGAGGCGCGAGGCGGCTTGGTTGGTCTCGAGGATCAGCAGGGTTTCGGGATCGACGACCAGGACGGCGTCGGTCGCGACCTGGAACAGGACGCGGTAGCGCGACTCGGCCTGGCGCGCCTTCCAGTAGCCGCGCTCGAGGTCCTGCTGCGACTCGATGAAGCGCTGCTGGATCGCCGCGACCGCTCGCAGGTCGCGCCCGACCGCGAGGACCGGGCCGTTCGCGCCGAGACGGATCGCCGTGTAGGCGACCGGCAACGTGCTGCCCGGCTGCAGCGCGTGGTTGACTTCGCGGCGCCGGGCAATGCCGTTGGTCGCCGCTTCGCTGAGCAGGTTCTGGATCTTGGTCCGGGTGTCGCTGCTGACCGTGTCGACCCACTGCCGGCCGACCCAGCCGTGCGCGGACGGCACCATCGGATCGGACTGGCCGCTCTGCTCGACGGTGCGGATGACGCCGCTGTCGTCGATGACGAGCGCGATGTCGGTTGCCAGCGCGACGAACGTCCGCGCCAGCTCGGGGGCCCACTCGGACAACGCCGCCAGGTCGGGCGGTTCGCCTGCGCTGGGGGGTTTCACGGCAATGGAGGGTGAAGGACTGTCGACATCTGCGGGCGGCTTCGAGCAACGGAACGGGCGCCTGCTCCGCATGCCGGAGACAGTGCGTCGATTCTAGTCCGCGGGTCGTCCCCGCCCGGTAAGCCTATGACGGCGTCGTGCCCAGGTCGCGGGACGGCCGGCCTTTGCTTGCGCGCAGGCCCCAGCCCCACAAAGTCTCGGACGCCAGCGGCAGCACCATGAACCAGTGCTCGAGGATCGCGAGCGACAGCAAGGCTCCCGCAAACGACAGCGCGGTGGCATCGAACGGCTGCACGCCGGGGGCGGCCGCGGCCTGCCAGAGCAGAACGGCGAACCAGGTCGAGGCCACGACCGAGATCGGGAACAGCGCATTCATCCGGGCCTGCCGAAAGTAGGTGGCCAGGTACGCCAGATGGGTCGGCAGGAAACCGGCGTTGAGGTTGCGCACGCCGAGGAAGACGTTGAGCTTGGCGCTCTGCCGCATCACCCACAGGATCGCGAAGGTCGCGACCCCGGTCGGATTGGCGCCGCCCCAGGTCGTCGCGACGACGCCGCAGCCGAGCACGAGCAGCGCGAGCTCGTGGTGCAGCAAGGTCTGCGCGGCGAAGCCGGCACGTCGCCAGCCGCTCGAGCCCGCCGGGCACGGGCTGCGGCGCGGACCGGTCACGAAGCCGAGCAGGAACGCCACCTCCTGCCAGGCCCAGACCAGCACCGTGCTGGTGAAGGCGAGGTAGGCGCCGCTGACCCGGGTGTCGTCGCGGGTTGCGGCGAGGCCGACGAAGGCCAGGCCGAGCAGCACCGTCGTCGCACCCATCGTCCACGGATAGGTCCAGCGCGGCAGGCGATTCAGGACCAGGATGACGCCGGTGCTGAACCACCACACGAACAGCGTGTAGAGGATCGGCCACAGGTACGTCGACATCGTGCGTGCAGGCGGCGCGGGCCTACCAGGTCGGCGCGAGGCGCGGCTCGGTGGGCAGCGCGTGCTTGCGGGTCGGGATCGCGTACAGGCGCAGGAAGGCGGTGCCCGCGGCGACGGCGATGCCGACGCGCTTGAGCCTGCCGACCAGCCCGCCCTGCCGGCGCGCCGCCTCGGTCGCGACCGACAGGTGGCGCAGCCGCTCGAGGCCGGCCAGGAAGCGCGGGTTGTCCAGATCGAGCGTCAGCGGAAAGACCTGCTTCGTGATCTCGGAGGTGATCCGGAAGACGGTGAAGTCATAGGCAGTCGGATCGAGGCCCATCGCCGCGTGCATCTCCGGACGCTGGTGGTCTCGGACGTACATGGTCGCGAACACCGCCAGCACGAAGAAGCGGATCCACAGCTTGTTGATGCCGGTCAGCAGCTGCGGGTTGGCGCGCAGCAGCAGTGCGAACGCCTCGCCGTGGCGGAATTCGTCGTTGCACCAGCGCTCGAACCACTTGAAGATCGGATGAAAGCAGAGCTCCGGGTGGCGCTCGACCTGGCGATAGATCGCGATGTAGCGCGCATAGCCGATCTTCTCGGACAGGTAGGTCGCGTAGAAGATGAATTTCGGGCGGAAGTAGGTCGCCTTCTTGGCGCGCGCCAGGAAGCCGAGGTCGACGCCGATGCCGAAGTCCTTCAGCCACTGGTTGATGAAGCCGGCATGGCGCGACTCGTCGCGCGCCATGAAGCCGAACAGCTCCTTCATGTCCGGGTTCGTCACCCGCTTCTTGATCTCGGCGTAGAGCACGCAGCCGGAAAACTCCGAGGTGATCGAACTGATCAGGAAGTCGGAGAACTCGGCGTAGAGCGCGGGCGGCAGGCCGGAGCAGTCGCCCATCAATTCGGGCGGGCGCTGGAAGTGGTCGGTGTTGGTGTCGCGCCGGAACTCGTCCATCAGGGCGCGCCACTGCGGCCGGATCGACTCGACGTCGATGCGGTCCATCGCGGCGAAGTCGGTGGTGTAGAAGCGCGGCGTCAGCACCGTGTCCTGCAACGCGGCGCGGGTCGATGCATTGGGGGCGCGGGTGGCGGTGGTGTCCATCGGGTTGTCCTTCTGCACTGCGTCAGACGCTTTACTGCGTGATGCCGGCGCCGGCCTGCGTGCTGCGCGCCATCAGGCCGGCGAACGCCGCCGCGTTGGTCGGGCCGAACGAGCCGAGGTCGACACGGCGGCCGGTGCCCGGGTCCTCGAGCGTCAGGCGGCCATCGGCATGACCGATCATGCGGAACGGCATCTCGCTGCCGATGCCCTGGCGCTTGCGTTCGCGCGCGAGGCCGCGCATCGTGCCGCGCAGAAAGCCGTTGGTGCCGGGCGCGACGGTCTCGACGACGGCTCGGCTGCTGGCGTCGAGCACCGCGATGCTGCCGTCGCTGCGGTCCTCGAAGCGGAATTCGCGCACGGCGACCGTCGGCGCGTCCGCGACCCGGACCACGCCGATGCCGGTGTAGCGCACCGCGGCCACCGTGAGCACGGTCGCGACCAGCAGGCCGCCGACCGCGATCAGCGGGGCGCGTGGAAAGCCGGTGGTCGAAGCGGGTGCGTTCACGATCAGGCGGCCAGCGGGTATTGCAAGGAGGGAACGCCTTCCGACCCAGCCGTCGACGAAGGCACCGCGGGTTGCCGAACGCCGTCGACAGGCGCGGGCAGCGGGGCCCGGGCGATGCCGGCCGCATCGGCGAGCGCGGCCGACAGCACGCTGCCGACCGATCGGACGTCGGCGAGCGCGCGCAGTGTCGGCTGGGTCCGCCGCATCTGCCACGGCCGGGCATGCGGCCAGAGGTGCAGGTAGGCGATCCGGTCGGCGGGGTCGAGCAGCAGGCTCAGGTCACCGCGGCCGGCGGCGTCGGCTTTCATGCCGACGGATTCGATCTTCGAGTACGGCAGGTTGAACGTGATGCTCAGGACGATGCCGATTCGCATCACGACGCGCCGGTCGGTGATCGTGTAGATGCTGGTGCGGCTGACCAGCCACGCCATGCCGACGAGGATCGCGACGCCGAGCGCAGCCAGCGGCAGCAGCCAGAGTGCCGCCTGCACCGAAGCGAGCGCGCCGCCGCCGTTCGATGCGACCGTGGCAGCCCGCCACAGCAGCAGCACGCCGAAGTAGATCGACACGGCACGGACGTGCAGGGCATCGCGCGCGAGCACGCGCCAGTCGGGCGCCCCCTGCCAGAGCAACCGCTCGCCTTCGGGCAGCGGCTCGGGGAGGCCGGGCGCGGCCTCGAATTCGTGCTCCGGCGCCTGATCGTGCGGGATCACAGCAGCGGCTCCTGGCGATCCGGGATCGCGTACAGCGTGCCGCCACCGTAGTAGCCCATGATCTTGTCTTCCTCGAGCAGGGTCACCTTGTCGGGCTCCGCCGTCGTCGGCACGCCGGCGAACTGGCTGGCGAGGATCGAGCGCACCTTGACGCGGCGCCGGCTGATGCGCGTGAAGTTGATCGGCAGCAGCACATGCGGCGTCCCGGCAGGCGCGCCGGCGACCTCGACCTCCAGGTAGCGGAACACCGCCTCGGCACGGTCGACCCAGACATCGGTGACGGTGCCGCCGACCTGGTTGTCGAGGCCGACGACCGGCAGGCCGCGCGGATCCGGGTCGCGGTCGACGACGCCGAAACCGGGCGCGGCACGCAGCGGGACGATGCGCGGTGCGCCGTCGACGGTGGTGTCGACCAGGTCGGCGCGGTCGGCGTATGAGCCCGGTCCGATCGCCGCCTGCATCGGGTCACCGGTCGGCGTCAGGGGGGCACCGAGGTGGTTGGCGCTCGCCGTGCCGCCGAGGACCTGCTTCGAGACCCGGAAGTTCGGTGCCATCACGATGCGGCCGTCGCGCAGGCGGAACGTCTTCGGCTTGGGGATGTCCGGAAAGCCGCGCACGTTGACGTTCGGCGAGCGGTCCGACTCGAGCGGATAGCCCTCGCGCTTGTCCTCGCGGTGCAGGTAATAGATCAAGCCGGCGAAGAACACCCAGAACGCATAGAGGGCGATCTGCGCGACGTCGATGTAGGCGGTGATGGCTCCGGTGCCCATGCGAGTTCTCCAGTGGCGTGACGGATCAGCCGGGAAACTCG
>JBDSAB010000296.1:0-5588 GCA_039922395.1 Caldimonas sp. | reverse complement strand
GTCAGCCCGAACTCGTGAAAGAACTTGCCGACGATGCCGCCCATGAAGCCGATCGGCAGGAACACCGCGACGATCGAGAACGTCGTCGCCATCACCGCGAGGCCGATCTCCTGGGTGCCGGCGAGCGCCGCGTCGTGCGCCGAGGCGCCCATCTGCACGTGGCGGACGATGTTCTCGCGCACCACGATCGCGTCGTCGATCAGCAGGCCGACGCAGAGCGACAGCGCCATCATCGTGATGACGTTGATCGTGAAGCCGAACAGGTACATGAACAGGAACGTGCCGATCAGCGCGATCGGCAAGGTCAGGCCGGTGATGACCGTCGAGCGCCACGAATTCAGGAACAGGAAGACGATCAGCACGGTCAGCGCGGCTCCTTCGAAGAGGGTGCGCTTGACGTTCGCGACCGAGACCCGGATCGAGCGCGAGTTGTCGCGGTTGACCTCGACCTTGACGCCGGGCGGCATCAACGGCTTCGCCGCGGCGAGTGCCTTGTAGAGCCCGTCGACGACCTCGATCGTGTTCTCGCCCTGCGACTTCTGCACCGACAGCAGCACCGTGCGCTGGCCGTTGTAGAGCGCCAGGCTCTCGACTTCCTGCGGGCCGTCGATGACGTCGGCGACTTGCCACAGACGCACCGGCTGGCCGCCGCGCCGCGTCACGACGATGTCGCGAAAGTCCTCGGGCCGCTTCAGGCGCGCGTTGATCTGGACCACGCGCTCCTGGTCGCGCGAGCGGATCGCGCCGAGCGGCATCTCCTGGTTCTCGCTGCGCACGGCTGCGACGACCTGGTCGACGCTGATGCCGAGCGCCTCGAGCGCGGCTGGCTTGACGTAGAGGTTGATCTGGCGCGAGATGCCGCCGACGACGCTGACCGCGCCGACCCCGCGCACGTTCTCGAGACGCTTCTGCAGGACCTGCGTCGCCCACGTCGTCAGCTCCTGCGGCGTGCGGCCGGTGGCAGTGCCGCCGCCGGTCGCAGGAGACGGGCCCGACGCCGCACCAGTCACTGCATCGGCCTTCGTCGCCGCGACGCCGGTCGCCGCGCTGTCGTCGGACAGCACCGCGACGTTGAAGATCGGCACGCTCTGCGGGTCGAAGCGCGAGATGCGCGGCTCCTTGACCTCGTCACGCAGATTGGGACGGATCAGCGCGACCTTCTCGCGCACGTCGTCGGCGGCCTTGCGACCGTCGACGTCGAGGTTGAACTCGACGACCACGACCGAAGTGCCTTCATACGAACGCGAGTACAGCGTGCTGATGCCGGCGACGGTATTGACCGCCTCCTCGACCTTCTTGGTCACCTCGCTCTCGATGATCTCGGGCGAGGCGCCCGGATAGTCCATCACGACGACGACGGTCGGGAAGTCGATGTTCGGAAACTGGTCGACCGCGAGCCGCTGGTAGCTGAACGCGCCGAGCACGACGAACGCCAGCATGACCATCGTGGCCATGACCGGGTTGCCGATCGAAACGCGGGTGAACCACATGGCGGCGCGGCCCGCTCAGGGCTTCGGTGCGGACGCGGCGGGAGTCTTCGACGCGACCGCGGCGACCCGCACCGGGGTGCCGTCGCGCACCAGCCCGGCAGTCGCGGCGAGGACCGGGGTGCCCTCGGCGAGGCCGGCCGCGATCTCGACCCACGGTTCGCCGCTCACCACACCGCGTTCGCCAAGGCGCACCGGCGTCGCGACCGCGCGGCCGCCCTGGACCTGCAGCACGTACGGCGTCGCCTGGTCGACGCGGACGGCCGAGAGCGGCAGCGCGAGCGCCTGCTTGCGGCCGAGCTCGATCGTGCCTTTCGCGAACAGGCCCTGGCGCAGCGCGGGCTGCCCCTCGACGACGAGGTACGCCATGATCGATCGGGTGCCGGCCTGCGCGCTCGGGTTGATCCGGGCGACTCGGGCGATCACCGGCGCCGCAACGCCGTCGACCTGCAAGGTCGCGCTGCGGCCGATCTCCAATGCAACGACGTCCTCCGGCGCGATGGCCGCCTCGAGCTCGAGCTTCGACAGGTCGACGATCTCGATCAGCTTGGCGTCGATCGCGACCCGTTCGCCCGGCTGCACCATGCGCTGGGCGACGAGGCCGCCGATGGGGGCGGTCAGTACCGAATCGGCACGCGCCTTGCGGGCCAGCTCGACGGCGGCCTGCGCCGAGCCGAGCGTCGCACGCGCGCCGGCCTCGGTCGAGATCGAGGTCTCGAGTGCGGTCGGCGAGATGAAGCCCTGCGCGACCAGCGCGCGGTTGTTCTCGAGCGCGCGTTGCGCGATCTCGAGCTGGGCGCGCGTCGACGACGCGGTCTGGTCGGCCTGCTTGACCTTCCAGTCGAGCTCGGTGGTGTCGAGACGGCCGAGTACCTGGCCGGCCTTGACTGCATCGCCTTCGCGCACGGTCAGCTGCTTGACCTCGGCCGCAACCTTGGCGCGCACGATCGCGCTGTTGACGGCCTTCAGGCCGCCCGAGATGTCGAGCGTGCGCGGCAGATCGAGCAGGCGCGCGACGACGACGTCGTTCGGCGCGAGATCGAGTCCGGACGCCGGCTTCACCACGGTCGCGCGCGACTGCTCGGCGCGACGGGCCTCGATCGCGCGGCCGACGAAAAGGCCGACGACGGCGAGTGCGAGCACCGGCAGCAGCCACTTCAGCCAGCGCTTCATGGCGCGCGACTCGGTTTGGGAAGAGGGAGGTCGGTCGCATCCGGGGTCGCAGCGGATTGCGTCGCCCGACACGTCTCGGTGTGCAGCCCATGCAGGACCAGGTCGATCTGGGCCTCGATCACTGCCTTCGGGTCGAGCGTGCTGCCGACCGAACAGGCACCGAGCGAATGCTTGTTCATGACCAGGAAGAGCAGCGGCGTGACCAGCGCGTGGACCACGTCGGTCACGATGACCGGCCGGAACTCGCCGCGGTCGATGCCGCGCTGGACCAGCTCGGCGAGCATCGCGTGCGACGGCTTGATCACCTCGTCGACGTAGAACTGGGCGATGTCCGGGAAGTTGCGCGCCTCCGACATCATCAGCTTCAGGATGCCGGACGCGCGCGTCTCGCCCATCCGCTGCCACCAGAGGCGCAGCACCCGCGCGAGCAGCTCCGACGTCGAGCCGTCGAAGTGGCGGATCAGGTCGACGCCCTGGACGATCAGGTTGACGACGTTCTGGCGCACCACCTCCTTCAGCAGGTCTTCCTTGCTCGGGTAGTAGAGGTAGAGCGTCCCTTTGGATACGCCGGCGCGCGTGGCCACTTCCTCGGAGCGCGTCGCCGCGAACCCCTTCTCGACGAACAGATCGAGCGCCGCATCGAGGAGCTCCTGCGGACGCGCCTCCTTGCGGCGGTGGCGGGCCGGCGCGGGTGCAACCGTCGCGGTGACAGAGAGGCGGGCAGGGGCGGGCATGATAATGACTGATTGGTCAGTAATGGTATCCCAGCGTCATGCGGGCGGTCAAGGCGGAACGGTCGAGAGCTGCGACGGCGCGGCCCGCGTCGCCGGGCTGCTGAAGCCCGAACGCGACAGGCAGCGAGAGCGAGCTGCTGGCGGGTCAATGACAGCGACCGTCCCGCGAGCCGGGCCGCGGAATGCGGGTCTGCGCCGCCCGCCGTGGCCCGTGCCATGATCGTTCACTGACAAGGAGGTGGCGGTGGATCAGGCGCTCTCGTTTCTGAATCCGTACAGGCACGGCTTCGCGCGGGTCTCGGTGGCCGTGCCGCGGATGCGGGTGGCCGATCCGGTCTTCAATGCGGCCGAGTCGGTGGCGCTGCTGTCGCAAGCCGCCGCGCAGGGCGCTGTGTTGGTCGCCTTTCCGGAGCTCGGTCTGTCGGCCTACACCTGCGACGACCTGTTCCACCAGCGTGCGCTGCTCGACGGCTGCGAGGCCGCGCTCGGCAGCGTGGCCGAGGCGACCGCCATGATCCCGGTCGTTGCGATCGTCGGCCTGCCGTTGCGCGTCGACCACCGGCTCTTCAACTGCGCGGCGGTGGTCGCGGGCGGCCGCGTGCTCGGCATCGTGCCGAAAACCTACCTGCCGAACTACGGTGAGTTCTACGAGGCGCGCCAGTTCAACGGCGCCGACACGGCGCTCGCCACCAGCGTCCGGCTGCTCGGCACCGACGTGCCGTTCGGGGCCGACCTGATCTTCGAAGCGGTCGACCTGCCGCTGCTGAAGATCGCCGTCGAGATCTGCGAGGACGTCTGGGTGCCGATCCCGCCGTCGAGCTATGCGGCGCTGGCCGGGGCGACCGTGCTCGTCAACCTCTCGGCCTCGAACATCACGATCGGCAAGTCGGAGTACCGGCATCGCCTCGTCAGCCTGCAGTCATCGCGCTGCCTGGCCGCATACCTCTACTCGTCGGCCGGCCTCGGCGAGTCGACGACCGATCTCGGCTGGGACGGCCAGGCGCTGATCTACGAGAGCGGCGACCTGCTGGCGCAGTCCGAACGCTTCGTCAGCGGCTCGCACTTCATCACCGCCGACGTCGACCTCGAGCGCGTCTCGCGCGAACGCATGCGGCAGAACTCGTTCGGCACCTCGGTCGAGAAGCACAAGTCGCGACTGCAGAGCTTTCGCACGGTGTCGTTCGAGTTGCCGGTGCCGACCTCGTTCCCGCTTGCATTGCAGCGCAGCGTCGAGCGCTTTCCGTACGTGCCGGCCGACACCAGCCGGCGCGACGAGCGCTGCATGGAGGTCTACAACATCCAGGTCCAGGCGCTGTTGCAACGGCTCGCGGCGACCGGCATCCAGAAGCTGGTGATCGGCATCTCGGGCGGTCTCGACTCGACGCACGCGTTGCTGGTCTGCGCGAAGGCGATGGACCGGCTCGGATTGCCGCGCACCAACATCCTGGCCTACACAATGCCGGGCTTCGCGACCAGCACGCGCACGCTCGAGCAGGCGAAGCGGCTGATGGCCGCGGTGCGTTGCACCGCGCAGGAAATCGACATCCGGCCGAGCTGCGAGCAGATGCTGGCCGACATCGGACATCCGCATGCACGCGGTGAGCCGGTCTACGACATCGCGTTCGAGAACGTGCAGGCCGGTGAGCGCACCAGCCATCTGTTTCGCCTGGCGAACTTCCACGACGGCCTCGTCGTCGGCACCGGCGACCTGAGCGAGCTCGCGCTCGGCTGGAGCACCTACGGCGTCGGCGACCACATGTCGCACTACAACGTCAATGCGAGCGTGCCGAAGACGCTGATCAAGCACCTCGTCCGCTGGGTCGCGGCAAGCGGCTCGGTCGAGCGCGGCGACGACCCCGTGCTCGACGAGATCCTCGAGACCCAGATCAGCCCGGAACTGGTGCCCGGGAAGGGCGACGACAAGCCGGAGCAGAGCAGCGAGGCGAAAGTCGGGCCCTACGAGCTGCAGGACTTCCACCTCTACTACGTGTTGCGCTACGGCTTCGCGCCGAGCAAGGTCGCATTTCTCGCGCACACGGCGTGGCATGACCGGACGACGGGCGTCTGGCCCGACGGACCGGAAGTCGGCCGCAACCAGTACAGCATCGCCGAAATCAAGGCGCACCTCGGGACGTTCGTCTACCGCTTCTTCAAGACGAGCCAGTTCAAGCGCTCGTGCGTCCCGAACGCGCCG
>JBDSAB010000295.1:0-11928 GCA_039922395.1 Caldimonas sp. | reverse complement strand
ACGGTCGACAGCGAGCGTTCATGGTGTGATCAAGCTGACGTGCGCGGCGACCACGCGCCAGTCGTCCTTTGCGAAGCGGACCCAGGTCTGGCTCTGCCGGCCGACGCGCGCATCGCCGGCGCGCCGGAACTCGGTCATCGCGGTCGCGCAGTCGCGCCCGTAGGTCGTGATCACGGTGTGGGCGAGGGTGCGCGCCAGCCCGGCGCTCGGCCGCGCGTTGCGAAACGCGCGGATCGCTTCGATCCCGACCAGGTTCTCGCCGGCACCGTAGCGGACCACCGCATCCGAATGCCAGAACAGCGCATCGAGCACGTCGACCCGGTTGTGGACCAGCGCGTCTTCATAGCGCTCGAAGACCGCGCCGACTTCGGCCAGCACGTCGGGCCGGTTGATCTCGATGCTCATCGGACAGCGGCAGACAGCGCGGCGACCGGCGATTTCACGACGCCGGCCATCTCGAGTTGGTGGGCAACGCGCAGCAGCATGCCTTCGCGCCAGGGTGCGGCGATCAGTTGCACGCCGATCGGCATCGTCGGGTGGCAGTCCCAGACCGGTACCGCGCAGACCGGCAGCCCGATCAGCGAGATCGGCTGTGCTAGCAGGCCGAGGCTCGGCCGCGCCGGCAGGCGCTGGCCGTTGAGCGTCAGCCACTCGGTGCCGATGGCCGGCGCCGCGCATGGGGTGGCCGGCGCAATCAGCACGTCGACCTCCTGGAACAGCTCGGCCGCGCGCAGCGCGAACCAGCGCCGCAGCCGCTGCGCCTGCACGACCCAGGCCGCCGGCAACAGCGCGCCAGCGAGAAAGCGGTCGCGCGACAGCGGCTCGAAGTCGGCGGCGCGCGTGCGCAAGTCGGCGAGGTGGAGCGCGCCGCCCTCCGCGTTGCTGATCACGAACGCCGCGGCGCGCGCCCGTGCAGCGTGCGGCAGCGAAACGGTGCGCTGCACGCCCAAGGCGGCGGCGACGCGGGCAACCGCGCTGCGCCCATCCGGGCCGGCCTGCTCGTGGAAGTAGTCGCCGAGCACCGCGATCCTCAACGTGTCGATGCGGTCGGCGAGCGCGCGCGCAGTCGATTCGATCGGCCGATCGACCGACGCCGGATCGCGCCGATCCACGCCCTGCAGCGCGTCGTACGACAGCGCGAGGTCCTGCACGGTGCGCGCGAACGGCCCGAGGTGGTCGAGGCTGGCGACGAACGGATAGCTGCCGGTGCGTGGCAGCCGGCCATAGGTCGGCTTCAGCCCGAACGTGCCGCAGAGCGACGCTGGCACGCGAATCGAGCCGTTGGTATCCGAGCCGAGCGTCAGCGGCACCTGGCCGGCCGCGATCGCCGCCGCTGAGCCGCCCGACGAGCCGCCGGCCACGCGCGCCGGGTCGTGCGGGTTGCGGGTCGGTCCGTCGTGCGAGTTCTCGGTCGTGAAGCCGTAGGCGTACTCGTCCATGTTGAGCGCGCCGACCAGCACCGCACCGGCGCGTTCGAGGCGCGCGATCAGCGGGCTGTCGTGCGCGGCCGGCGGGCGCTCGCGCTCGATCTTCGAGCCCGCCCTGGTCGGCAGGCCGGCCACGTCGAACAGGTTCTTGACGGCGAACGGCACGCCGAGCAGCGGTGCCGCGTTGCCGATCGGCTCGCTGTGGGAAGCGAGCTCGGCATCGATCTCGGCAGCGCGCCGGCGCGCCCGCTCCGCGGTGATGTCGGTGAACGCGTTGACGACGCCGTCGGTCGCCTCGATGCGGGCCAGGCTCGCATCGACGATGGCGGCGGCGCTGACCGCGCGGGTCCGCACCGCGTGCGCGATCGCGGCGGCGCTGCTGCCGAGGCAGTCGTTCGCGTTCATCGCATGCGCTTCCTGCTGTCGGCGCCGCCGAGATCGGCCGGCTCGATCGGCACGAACACCGGCGCGGCGTCGTCCTCGACGTGCAGACCTGGCGCGGTGACCAGGTCGGCCATCGACGCGGCGAGGCGGAAGTAGGTCAGCACCCCGGCGCGATGGTCGGGATGGATGGGGAGGCCGAGCGCCGCGGCGGCGGCGTCGACATAGGCTTCGGCGGTCTCGCTGTCCATGGCGCGATGCTAGGGCCTGTTCCGGCCGCGGCAGACCACGCATCCGCTCACGCAGAGCGCACGGGTCGCAGGGCCTCTTCGCCCGGGTCGGCGCGTCGCCAACGCTAGCGCCGCACTTCGCGCTGGAAGATCTCGAGGCTGAGCTTCTTGGTCGCGACGAAGCTCGGATCCGACAGCGTCGCGACGGTGCGCGGCCGCGCGTCGCCGTACGGCAGGATCTCGGCGACCCGCGTCGGCCGCTTCGTCAGCAGCAGCACCTGGTCGGCCAGGTAGACCGCTTCCTCGAGGTCGTGCGAGACCAGCAGCATCGTCGTGCCCGTCTGCATGAAGACCTCCTGCAGCTTCTCGCGGATGAAGAGGGTCATCTCGAAGTCGAGCGCGGAGAACGGCTCGTCGAGGAACAGCACCTCGGGTCCGGGCGCGAGTGCGCGCATGATCGATGCGGTCTGCTGCTGGCCGCCCGACAGCTCATACGGATAGCGCTTCAGGTCGAACTTGACGTCGAACGACGCGACCAGTTCGGCCATCCGGCGATCGACCTCGGCCTTCGAGCGGCCCTCGAGCTTGAGCGGATAGGCGATGTTGTCGATCGTCCGCATCCACGGGAACATCGCCTCGCGGTAGTTCTGGAACACGTAGCCGATCTTGGTCTGCGCGAGCGATTTGCCGTCGAACAGGATCTGCCCGGCATCGATCGGGATCAGGCCCGCGATCATGTTGATCAACGTCGATTTGCCGCAGCCGTTCGGCCCGAACACCGAGACGATGCGGCCCTTCGGGATGTCGAGGTTGAAGTCCTCGTAGAGCGGCCAGCCGGCGAAGTACTTGGTCAGGCCGCGGATCGTGATGTGGGTGCCGCTCGGGCCGGGCTGAAACGGACGCACCGGAACATCGGCGACGACGGGGGCGTTGAGGACTTCGGTCATCTTCCGCTCCAATGCACGATCTTCCGTTCGGCCACCAGGAACAGCACGTTCAGCGCATAGCCGAGCGCACCGGCCGCGAGGATCGCCGCGTACATGCTCTTCACGTTGAGCACTTGCTGCGCGTCGATGATGCGGTGGCCGAGTCCGTTGTCGGAGCCGATGAACATCTCGGCGACGATCACGATGACGAGGGCCATCGAGACCGCCGAGCGCAGGCCGACGAAGGTCGGCTGCAGGCTCTCCCAGATGAGCACGTCCTTGAACACCTGCCAGCGCGTCGCGCCCATCACGCGCGCCGCCATCACGCGTTGCTTCCTCGCATTGATGACGCCGTACGCGCTGTTGAAGACGACGATCAGCAGCGCGCCGAAGGCGGCGATCGCGACCTTGTTGATGTCGGA
The DNA here is from genome assembly GCA_039922395.1 of Caldimonas sp. Lineage (GTDB taxonomy): Bacteria > Pseudomonadota > Gammaproteobacteria > Burkholderiales > Burkholderiaceae_C > Schlegelella_A. The sequence goes on along the minus strand of JBDSAB010000295.1, from coordinate 8,542 downwards.
GACGCCGAAGATCAGCAGGAACAGCGGGATCAGCGCCGATGACGGCGTGGAGCGGAAGAAGTCGATCAGGAACTCGACGCTGCGGTAGGCGCGCTCGTTGCTGCCGAGCAGCACGCCGAGCGGCACGCCGACGACCGCGGCGATCAGGAACGCCTCGAGCGTGCGCAGCACGGTGACGCCGAAGTCGAGCAGCAGCGCGCCGCCGGCGAGGCCGCTGAACAGCGCGCCGAGCGTCGCCGCCGGCGTCGGCAGCAGGATCACCTTGATCCAGCCGGCCCGCACGACAAGGTCCCAGACGATGAACAGCACGAGCGGGCCGACGAACGGCAGCAGTCGGCCCCAGCGGAACGTGCGCGGGGCCGGCCGCGCGACGTCGCCGGCGCTCCAGGGTGTCGGTGCGGTGGTGGTGGCGGTATCGCTCATCGCATCACGCCTTGAACAGCATCGGCTCGACCATCACGCGCTTCTCGAAGATGCCCTTGTCCGAGAACAGGTCGTAGAACTTCTGGAAGTAGGCGACGTCGCTGGTCTTGAAGTCGCTGTACAGCATGTACGACGCGAGCGGCACCTCGGCGGTCAGCGCGCCCTCGATCGCGGTGTAGCCCTTCAGGTACCGGCGCGCCTCGTCGGGCTTGGTTCGCACGAGCTCGATGCCCTTCGCATACGCGGCGATGAACTTCTTCGCCTCGGTCGGGTACTTCTTGATGAACTCGGTGGTCAGGCTGGCCGAGCCGCCGTGCCACGGCGCCATCGGATCGCCGAGGATGTAGTGGGCGACGACGCCGGCCTCGAGCAGGCGGGTCGTGCCGTTCAGGCGGCCGACGGTGCCGGTCGGCTCGAGCGTGTAGACCGCATCGATCTGGCCGGCGGCGAGCGCCGCGACGTGCTGGCCGATCGGCAGCTCGGTCACGCTCATCACGCCGGCGCCGGCGCGCTCGAGCATCGTCTTCGCGAGCGTCACGTTCTGGATGCCCGGGCCTGACGCAACCTTCTTGCCCTTCAGCTCGGCCATCGTCTTGACCGGGCTGTCCTTCGGCACCAGGAACTCCTCGAGCACGTACTTCGCATTGCTCGGGTTGGTCGCGAAGATCTTGAAGAGGCCCGGCTGCGCGATCTCGCCGATCGCGAGATTCGCGGAGCCGGTGCCGTTCGAGCTGCCGTCCGAGCGGCCGGCGAGCATCGCTTCCATCACCTGCTGCGCACCGGCGAACTTGAGCGGCTCGACCTCGAGGCCGGCCTCCTTGAAGTAGCCCTTCTCGACCGCCGCGAAGAACGGCAGGCCGGCTGCGACCGGCCAGTAGCCGATGCGGATCTTCGCGGCCTGGCCGCGTGCGAGCCGTGGTACGCCGAGCGCCGCGAGCGCGGTGCCCGTTGCCGCGCCGGCGATCACGATGCGGCGGCGGCGGCGATCGACCGCGCCGGCCTCGCTCGCGAGCGGCGCAAAACGGCGGTGCTTCGAAGGGGCTTGGGTCATCGTGGCTCCAGTTGAACGTCGGGACGAAAGTGATCAGGCCGTGCGCGCTGCGGCGGCGCGCAGGCTGGCGAGGTAGGCGCGCCAGCCGCCGTGCGCGCTGATGTCGGCGGCGCCGGTCAGCGCGTGCGCTTCGCAGAGGAAGCCGTGCACGTGCCCGCCGTCGGCGAGCTCGATGCTGCCGAGGCCGAGCGGCGCCGGGATCAGTGCGAGGAACGAGCCGACCGCATCGGTCGGCATGTCCCACACCTCGACCGCGATCGCGACGCCGCCGTCGGGCACGCGCAGCAGGCCGGGCTTCGGCGGCGTCGTGCCGGGCAACGCGTACAAGCGGTAGTGCGGTGCGGTCTGCGTGGTCTCGCGCAAGGTCGCGCCACGTTCGACGAGCTGGCTGTTGAGCGGCAGGCCGCTCAGGTGCGCGCCGACGACGGCGATCGGCAGTGTCGGCCGGCTTGCCGGCCAGACGGCCGCTGTCGACGACGCGGTCGACGCGGTCGGCGCGACTGATGGAGTCGACCCGGTTGATCCGCTTGACTTGGTCGACACGGACGACGTGCTCGATGTCGATGCCGCGCTTGCCGTCGGCTTGCCACGGGCGCTGCCGAGCCGAGCATCGGTGGCGCCGAGCGGCAGCGCGACGCTCTCTTGCCAGCCCATTCCGAAGCGCGCGAGCGCCGCATCGCGCGCGGCCGGCGCGATCAAGGTGACGCCGAACGGCAGCCCGTGGCTCGTGAAGCCGGCTGGCAGCGCCAGCGCGCACCAGCCGAGCAGGTTGACGAAGTTGGTGTAGCGGCCGAGCTCCGCGTTGACGCCGATGGGATCGGCATCGACCTCGGTGTGGCGCGGATGACCCGACGCGGTCGGCACCATCAGCAGGTCGACTTCGTTCCAGATCGCACCGACCTCGCGTTGCGCGTCGCGCAGCGCATAGAGGCCGCGGAACGCGTCGGTCGCCGACATCCCGCGCGCTGCCTCTATCACGCTGCGCACGCTGCGGTCGAAGGCCTCGGGCTGCTCGGTCAGCAACGCTTCGACGACCGCGTGGCGCTCGGCAACCCACGGGCCGCCATAGAGCAGCGCGGCGACCGCGTGCAGCGGTTCGAAATCGAGCGCGACCACGCTGTGGCCGAGCGCCTGCAGCTGCGCGACTGCGGCTTCGTAGGTCGCGCCGTAGCCGGCATCGCCGCTGAAGACCGCCTGCGACGGCACGCCGATGCGCAGCGGCGCATTGAACTGCGCCGGTCCGGCGCTGAACGCGCTGTAGGCATCGTCGACATCGGGCCCTTCGATCAGCGCGAGGATTCGGGCCGCATCGGCCACCGTCAGCGCGAAGATCGAGACGCAGTCGAGGCTGCGGCACGCAGGCACGACACCGCTCGTGCCGACGCGCCCCGGCGTCGGCTTCAAGCCGACGATGTTGTTGAAGCCGGCCGGTATGCGGCCCGAGCCGGCGGTGTCGGTGCCGAGCGCGAACGCGACGTCGCCCCGTGCGACCGCGACTGCCGATCCCGAGCTCGAGCCGCCGCTGATGCGATCGGGCGCGAGCGCGCTGCTCGGCCGGCCGTACGGCGAGCGCGCGCCGACGAGGCCGGTTGCGAACTGGTCGAGGTTGGTCTTGCCGAGGCAGACGGCGCCGGCCTCGATCAGCTTCGCGACCGTTCCTGCATGGCGGCGCGGCAAGTAGGCGAACGCCGGGCAGGCCGCGGTGGTCGGGAAGCCGGCGACGTCGATGTTGTCCTTGACCGCGAACGGCACGCCGAACAGCGGCAGCGCCGCGAGCACCGCCGCGCGATCGGCGAAAGAGGCGGCACGCGCCTCGAGCGCATCGATCTGGGATTCGATCTGCGCCGTGCTGGCGCGCGCGATCCAGACGGCGTCGGGCCCGTTTGCGAGCCGTTGGCGCTGCGCTTCGAGCAGCTCGCGCGGCGACGCGCCGGCGGCATACGCCGCGGTCCAGTCGACCACCGTGGAGAGCGAGACAACGTCCATGCGACAGTTCGGTGCGCGTCTTGGTATACCAACAGGTGCACCGCATGATCCATGCCAACCGGCCGGCCATTTCTGCGGATACTCGGACGATGTCCTGCAGCTGGTCTGGCCTCTCCGCGCGATGAACGATGCACCTGCCGCATCGCCTCGAACGCACTCGACCTGGGTTGCGCGCGCGCTGCTCGCGGTCGCGGTCGTGTTCCTGCTCGAGAACGCGAAGCCGCTGATGCTGCCGATCGTGATCGCGGTCGCCTTCACGTTCGTGCTGGCGGCGCCGGTGCGCTGGCTGCGCCGGCGCGGGATGCCCGACTACCTCGGTGCCGGCCTCGTCATCGGCGCGGTGCTGTCGGTCGTCGCGCTGCTCGTTTCGCTGCTCGCCGCGCCCGCGGCCGACTGGTGGGCGCGCGCGCCGGGCACGGTGCACCGCCTGATCGAATCGGCGCAGCAGTTGCGAGTCGCCGCGTTTCCGGAGGCTCTGTCGGGCGCACCGCGACGTCCCGTCACCTCGACCGCGCCGGGCACGCCCACCGCGTCGACGATGCCGGCCGCGCCGGCCGCGTCCGCACCCGGTGGCGCCGTCGTCGATCCGTTGACCGAGCAATTGACGACCGAAGGCATCAGCATCACGCGCGCCGCGCTCGGCCAGATGCTGTCGTTCACCGTGGCGGCGTCGGCGACCGTCTTCCTGCTCTACTTCCTGCTCGCGTCGGAGCACTGGCTGATCGCGCGCACCGTCGAGGCCATCCCGCGCCGGCGTTCGCGTGCGCTGCTGCTCAGCGGCATCCGCCAGGCCCAGGTCGAGATCGGCCTCTTCATCACGACGATGGGCCTGATCAGCATCGGCCTCGGCATCGCGACCGGCCTTGCGCTCGCCGCGATCGGCTTTCCGAACCCGGTGCTGTGGGGCACGACGACCGCGGTGCTCACGTTCGTGCCCTACATCGGTCCGGTGCTCGTCACGCTCGCGCTGCTGGTCGCGGGCGGCATGGAGTCGGGCACCGGCTTGGCGATGCTGGTGCCGCCGGCGCTCTTCCTCGGGCTGCACTTCATCGAAAGCAATTTCATCAGCCCGCTGATCATGGGCGCGCGGCTGCGCATCAATCCGGTGTTCGTGTTCCTGTCGGTGCTGTTCTGGAGCTGGCTGTGGGGCATCGCCGGCGCCTTCGTCGCGGTGCCGCTGCTGCTCGGGCTGCGCGCCGTCAGTCAGCGCAGCCGGCGCTTGCGAATCGTGCGCATCTACCTCGATGCCGATGCCGCGCAAGCCGATGCGCCGCGCGGCATGCGTGCACCCACTGTCGAAACCGGCGCCTCGACAAGCGATCCGCCGCGCCACCGCTGACCTGTCGCGCCGTCCCCGGCGGCGCGGGTATTGGGCACACCGCTTGCTGCCGAACTCGGATGGACACCGAGTTTCGCGATGCGCATCGCCTACGTCACTGAGACCTTTCCCCCCGAGGTCAACGGGGTTGCGTTGACGGTGGCTCGCACGGTGCGGCATTTGCGCGAGCGCGGCCACGTCGTCGACCTGATCCGGCCACGCCAGCCCGGCGATCCCGTCGAGCCGTCGAGCCGCGCCGAATGGCTGACGCGCGGCTGGCCGATCCCGATGTACCCCGATCTGCGCTTCGGCTACGCAAGCGCCGGTGCCTTGCGCACGCACTTCCGCGAGAGCCGGCCCGATCTGGTTCACATCGCGACCCCGGGTCCGCTCGGCTTCGAGGCGCTGCGCGCGGCGCGGGCACTGAACCTGCCCACTTCGTCCGACTTCCGCACCAACTTCCACCTCTACACCCGCCACTACCGGCTCGGTGCAGTCGCCTCGGTCGTGTTCGCCGGACTGCGCTGGTTCCACAACCGAACCGAGCGCACATTCGTGCCGACGAAGGCCGGCGCGCGCGAGCTCGAGGCTGAAGGCTTTCGCCATCTCGCGGTGGTCGGGCGCGGCGTCGACACCGCGCGGTTCAGTCCCGCGCGACGCAGCGCAGAGCTCCGCCGCGAATGGCAGGCGGTCGAGGGTCTGCCGGTGCTGCTTTACGTCGGTCGCGTGGCCGCCGAGAAGAACATCGAGCTCGCGTTGCGCGCCTTCGATGCACTGCGCCTGCAGCAGCCGTCGGCACGCATGGTCGTGGTCGGCGACGGCCCGCTGCGCGACTCGCTCCAGCCCGCGCATCCCGACGTGCTTTTTGTCGGCTCGAAGCAGGGCGACGATCTGGCGGCCTGGTATGCGTCGGCCGATCTGTTCGTCTTTCCCAGCCTCACCGAGACGTTCGGCAACGTCACGCTCGAAGCCCTCGCCTCCGGTCTGCCGGTGGTTGCGTTCGACACTGCCGCCGCGGGCGAGCACGTCGAGAACGGCCGCAGCGGCCTGCTCGTGCCTCCCGGCGACGAAGCCGGCTTCGTCGACGCGGTCGGCATGCTCGGCCTGCAGCCTGATCGCCTGAAGGCGATGGGTCAGAGCGCGGTCGCTGCGGCGCGCCGCGTGCGCTGGGACGACGTGCTTGGCCGCTTCGAGGCCGAGCTCCAGGACACCGTCGATGGCCATCAAGCCCAGCTCTCGGCAGCTCCCGTCGTGGCCTGAGCGGCAACTGCTCTGGATCGAGCGCGAGCGCTCGTTCGCGCGCTGGATGCACAGTGCGTCGGCGCGGCCCTGGGTCGTGCCCTCGCTCAACGTCGTCAGCCGACTCGGCGATGGCTGGATGTGGTACGCCGTCATCCTGTCGTTGCCGTGGCTCGATCACGTGAACGGCACGACGTGCGCGATCCGCATGTTCGCCGTCGGCGCCGTCAACTTGCTGATCTACCTGATCATCAAGCGGTGCATCGCGCGCCCGCGACCGTATCGAACCTGCCCTGGCATCCGCGCGTGTGGTCGCTCGCTCGACGAGTACAGCTTCCCGAGCGGGCACACGCTGCACTCGGTTTCGTTCGGGCTGATCCTCGTCGCGTATTACCCGGCGCTCGGCTACGTGGTCTGGCCGTTCGTCGCGCTGGTCGGCGTCTCGCGCGTCGTGCTCGGCCTGCACTACCCGAGCGACGTGCTGGTCGGCGCGGCGGTCGGCGCGACCACCGCGCTGATCAGCTTCAATCTGCTTTGAACGCGGGCCGGTGTCGCGCGCTGCCGGCGTCGTTTGCGGAGGCGGTCACGGGCGTTGGGGTTGATGCGGTCGCCGTGGCCGGTGCGGGCACCTCCACTGACGCGGCCTCGCGCCAGCGCTCGCAAATCTGCGAGACGGTCAGCGCCTCCCGTTCGCGCATCGCGCGTTCGAGCGCGCGTTGCCAGGAGCGCCGCACGCCGAGGTGATCGGCATCGTGCGGATGCAGCTCGAAGCGCAACACCGGGTTGGCGGCCAGCATGCGGTCGAGCACCGCGGCCCACGCGATCGAGCTCTGCCGGCGCCACGCCGTCGACGTGCTGTAGACGATCGCCTGGCTCGTGATGCGCTCGTCGCCGGGCAGCAGATGGAGGTGGCGCAACGTCGCGGTGTAGGCGAACTCGCGGCAGCGGCGCAGCGCCGCCCAAGCGCCCGGGCCAAGCAGCCAGGCCGGCGCAACGAAGCCATGCAGCGGCCAGCCGTTGCGCATAAACCAGTCGATGCCTTCGCGCAGCCGAGCGCCCGCCGACGCCTCGTCGAGGTCCCAGAACTCGCCTTCGCCGCGCGTGTAGACGTGGCGCCGCAGGCGGTCGAGCGCGCCGTGCGGCCGGCCTTCGTCGACGTGCGTGAGGCCGTGCAGCGCGAGCTCGTCGCCGCGCCGGCTGCGATCGCCCAGCCACTGCTCGAACGCCGGTGTCGGCGCCGTGTGGTGGAAGCGCGGCACCGCGAGGAAAGTCAGCGGCAGCGGCGCGACCTCGTGCACCGCGGCGATCACGCGCTCGCAGCCGGCGAGTCGGGCCTCGGCGACGTCGTGGATCACCACGCAGAGCGCCGGCGCCTTCATCGTCCGGGTGCCGCGATCGGCCGCACGGCGACACGCGGTTCGCGCGCCGGTGCGCCGTGCAACAGGCTGCGGTATTGCGTCAGCAGCGTCGGCAGCACGCGCTCCCAGTCGTTTGCCTCCGCGCGCTTTCGCGCGGCCTGGCTGAGCGCGGCGCGGTCACGCGAGAACAACGCGTCGATCGCATCGGCGAACGCCGCCACGCGGCCCGACTCGACGCCGATGCCGACCGTCGAATCGACCAGCTCGGCGAGCCCTTCGCTGCGGCGGGCGACGACCGGCGTCCCGCATGCCATGGCCTCGAGCACCGACAAGCCGAACGTCTCCTGGTCGCCGGCGTGCACGAAGGCGTCGGCGCTGGCCAACGCGGTCGCGAGCTCGTCGGTGTCGGCGACGAAGGGCAGCACGCGGACGCGCACGCTGCGCGGGGGCGGCGTCGGGCCGTTGCCGATCGCGAGCAGCAGGTAGCGATCGCCGAGGAGATCGACCGCATCGGCCAGCACGTCGAGGTGCTTCTCGGGCGCAAAGCGCCCGGCAAATACCAGAACGCGCGTGTCGGATCCGATGCCGAGGCGCTCGCGCCAGCGCGCGCTCGCCCGCGACGGGTGGAAGGTCTCGCTGTCGACACCGAGCGGCTGGCAGGCCGCATGGGGGATGCCCCAGTCGACGAGGTGGCGGCGCATGCTCTCGCTCGGCGCGAACACGCGGTCGAAGCGGCCGTAGACGCGGCGCGCGTAGGCGCGCGCCGCGCGCGCGGCGGCGTTGCCGAAGCGCTTGCCGGCGACCAGCCGCGCCATCGTCTCGAGGTTCGAATGGCAGTACGCGACCGCCGGAATTTCACGCCGTCGCGCTGCGTCGACTGCCGCCCACGCGACCACATACGGATCGCCAGCCTCGATCAGGTCGGGCTCGAGACCAACCAGCCGATCGGCGATCGCACGGCGTCGCAGCGGCAGTCGATAGCCGCCGCTGAACGGCAGCGGCAGCGCTGGCAGGCGGACCTCGCCGGTGCGCGCCGCGGCTCGCGTCGGCACCGCGATCGTGTGGGTCCAGCCGGGCTGGCCGGCGAGCCAGGCCTGCTTGGTCAGCAGGTAGCGCCGCACGCCGCCGCCGGTCGGGCTCCAGAACATCGTCGCGTCGACGACGTGG
>JBDSAB010000294.1:0-4102 GCA_039922395.1 Caldimonas sp. | reverse complement strand
GTGCGCATCACCGAGCAGCTGATCGGCCACGGCGTCGACGCGTTCGTGTTCGTCGGCCTGCACCACGACCCGGCCCTGTTCACCTTGCTCGAGAGCTACGGCCGGCCGTACGTGCTGACCTGGGGGGTCGACCCGCTGCGGCGCCATCCGAGCATCGGCTTCGACAACCGCGCCGCGACCTTCGCGATGACGAAGCACCTGATCGCGCTCGGCCATCGTCGTTTCGGCCTGCTGAGCGCCGTCACCGACGGCAACGACCGGGCGCTCGAGCGCGGTGCCGGCATGCGGGCCGCGCTGGCCCAGGCCGGGCTCGAGCTCGACGAGCGCTGCGCGCAGTACGGGCCGATCGACCTCGCGGCGGCGACCGCGATGATGCGGCGCCTGCTCGCACTGAAGAAGCGGCCGACCGCGGTGGTCTCGACCAACGACGTGTTCGCGGTCGGCGGCATGATCGCGTGCCGCGAGAAGGGCGTGCCGATCCCCGACGAGATCTCGATCACCGGCGTCGACAACACCGACCTCGGCGCGACCCAGACGCCGGCGCTGACCAGCATCCGCACGCCCATCGTCGAGGTCGGCCGGGCCGCCGCCGAGCAGGTCATCGCACGCCTCGAAGGGCGGCCCTACGCAGCGTTCCAGACCCTGCCGTTCGAGCTCGTGCCGCGCGCCAGCACGGCGCGGCCGGCCGCGGTCGGGCGCTAGCGGCATGCCGGTTGCCCGCGACGAGCGATGAGGCTCGTCCGCCGACTCGTCATCGGGGCGCTGCGCGCGCTGCCGGGGCGCGCCAAACGTCGGCTTCGCCTCGCCGGCGCGACCGTCGTGCCGCCCTCGTCTGGCCCTGTGCGCGATGGCACGGCGCCGCGCGTGCTGGTACTCGGCATCTACCTCGCTGATCGCGAGCACGCCGCGGAGCACCTCGTCGAGCGCTTCGCAGCGAGCACCGGCCTCGAGGTCGAGCAGCGCTGGATGGCGCTCGGCAAGAAGGCCCTGCCCACAGGCCCGCTCGGCGCGGTCACCGTGCAGGCCGCGGCCGTTCCGCAGCCGAAATTCACACTGATCAACCAGCTGCTGCGACCGGGCGACCTCGACCATTTCGACTTCGTCGTCGTCTGCGACGACGACATCCACGTGCCGCACGGCTTCCTGCCGGCGCTGATCGGCCATCAGCAGGCGCTCGGCTTCGCGGTCGCCGGGCCGGCGCGCACCTGGAACAGCCACTTCGACCATGCGTTCTCGCTGCGCCGCCCGTGGCTGCGCGCGCGCCAGACCCGCTTCGTGGAGTGCGGCCCACTGGTCTCGTTTCGGCAGGACGCCGCGCGCCTGCTGCTGCCGTTCGACGACGCCGGCGCGATGTGGGGCTTCGACCTCGTCTGGCCCGAAGTGATCGGCCGCCACGGCCTGGCGATGGGCATCGTCGACGCGCTGCCGATCGACCACAGCCTCCGCGCGCAGGCCGCCGCCTACGACAAGTCGGGCGCGGAGGCGGCGATGGCGCGCTATCTGGCCGCCACGCCGCACCTGTCGATGGCGGAGGCCTTCACGGTGATCCGGCGCTATCCGCGGCGCGGTTCGACCGGCCGCTGACAACAGCACGCAAAGGCCCGCCGGCGGCGGCGCGGCGAGGGCTCGCATAGAGTGCCGGCATTCCGATCTCGACGATGCCCGCACCCCGGTCCCACCCCGCCGCCCTCGACGCTGCGCCCGAACCGGCGCTGCGGCGCGAAAGCGCAGCAGCGGCGCACGGCATCGATCGCCCGCTGCTCGCCGCGCTGTTCGGCCTGGCGCTGGTCGCGCAATGGCTGTGGATGGACGCCGGCGTCGGACCGTACGACGAAGGGCTCGTGCTGTTCGGCGCCGACCGCGTGCTGCGCGGCGACGTGCCGTATCGCGACTTCTGGACCCTGTACGGACCTGCGAGTTTCTACGTCGAAGCCGCGCTCTTCCGCATGTTCGGCGAGACCGCGCTGGTCGGCCGCGGCCTGGATGCCGTCGTCAAGGCGGCGATCGTCGGGCTGACGTTCTTGATCGTCGCGCGTTTCGGCCGTCGTTCGCTCGCCGCGGCAGCCGCGGTGCTCGTGCTCGGCCTGCTGATCTACCTGCGCAACTACGGGGTGCCGCTGTTCCCGGCGGTCTGCGCCAGCCTGGTCGCGGTGGTCGCGTTGCATGACGTCGCAGCGCGTGCCGACCGGCGCGCCGCACTGATCGCCGGCATTGCGGTCGGAGTCGCGATCCTGTTCCGCCACGATCTCGGAATTTATGCGCTGATCGGCTGCCTCGTCTTCTTCGTGCGCGGGCGCGCCGCACCCGCCGGCGATCGCGAGACCGGCCGGCTCGATCTCGCGCTGCGGTTCGGCACCGGCGTCCTCGGCGTGGTCGGGCCGGTCGCGCTGGTGCTGCTCTGGGCCGTGCCGCTGCACGACCTCTACGTCAACCTCGTCCGCATCCCGATCGTCGTCTACCCGCAGGTGCGCGCGCTGCCGTTCCCGTCGCTCGGCGATGCGGCGAGCGAGCTCGTGCAGCACCGCTCGTTCAACGCCCTCGGCCTGATGGTCGTCTACCTGCCGCTCGCCGCGACCGCGGCCGCGATCGCAAGCGAAACGATGCGGGGCCGAGCGGCCGCGGTGGATGCCGCGCCGCCGGCGACCGCGCTCACGCTGCAGCTGCTGCTCCTCCTCAACGTGCTGTTCTTCGCCAAGGGCCTGGTCCGCGTGTCGCCGCTGCACATGGGCGCCGCGCTGGTCGTTTCGGTGATCCTGGTCGCGGCGACCGCGGCGCGCGCCCACCATGCGCTGTGGCGCCGGGCCCTGCTCGGCATCGGCGCGCTGGCTTGCGCCGGACTCGTCGCGAAGCCTTTTGTCAGCGCCGGCGAAAGAAGCGCTCACTCCGGCGCATCGGCAGGCGAGGCGATGCTCTCCGATCGCTGGATCAGCCAGGCGCCGACGCTGTGCCGCGACACCAGCGTGCCGCGCCTGCGCTGCCTGCGGCTCGATGCGAACCGGATGGCGGTCGCACGCTTCTTGCTCGAGCACGGGGGCCGCGGCCAGCGCGTTTACATCGGGGCCGGCCGCCACGACCGCCTTTTCGCCAACGACGTGACGCTCTATTTCGCCGCCGAAGCCATCGCCCCGACGCGCTGGCACGACCTCCATCCCGGCGTGCAGACGACGCGCGAGACGCAGGCCGCGATGATTGCGGAGTTCGAAGCGAGCCCGCTCGCCTATGTCGTGATCAACACCGAATGGGACGACCGCCAGGAGCCGAACGAGAGCGCGCGCAGCAGCGGCGTGACGCTGCTCGACGACTGGCTGCGCAGCCGCTTCCGGCCGGTGTTGAAAGCGGGGTCGCTGACGGTGCTGGCGCCAGCGGCGCCCGTCCTGTCGGTGCTGCCGGTCGCGCCGCGCTTGCCGGTCTTGCCGGTCGTGCCCGTGGCTTCGATCGTGCCCGTCGTGCCGGCGCCGCCGGCGACCCCGGCGGCTCCCGCCTCGCCGCGATGAGCGCACGCAGCGCCGGCGCGGCGCAGTTCATCCGCTTCGTCGTCGCTGCCGGGCTCTCGGTGCCGGTCAACCTCGGCACGCGGATCCTGTTCTCGCAGGTCATGCCGTACGAAGTCGCGATCGTGCTGTCGCACGGCTGCGGCATGCTGACCGCGTACGCGCTGACCCGGCTGTTCGTGTTCGAGCGCTCCGGCCGCTCGGCGCCGAGCGAGCTGAGCCGCTTCGCTGCCGTCAACGTGGTCTCGGTGGTGCAGACCTGGATCGTCGCGGTAGCGCTGGTCCGCATCGTCTTCCCGCGCATCGGCTTCGAGACCGAGCCGGAGCTCGTCGCCCACGCGATCGGCCTGGCCTGCGCGTCGGTGACGTCGTACTTCGGGCATCGCCACTACTCGTTCGGCAAGCGCTGAGATGGACGCCGGACCGATCGCCGCCGAACCCGCGCCGCTGGCCGCCGCGCAACCGAAGCACGCAGCCTGGATCGCCTTTTTCGTTCTCGCGCCGGCGCTCGCCGCCGCGATCGCGATCGTCAATCCGCTGCGCGAGTTCCTGTCGCAGGACGACGGCTGGGCCTATGCGCGGATGGTCGAGCACCTGCTGAAGACCGGCGC
>JBDSAB010000293.1:0-4698 GCA_039922395.1 Caldimonas sp. | reverse complement strand
GCTTCCCGCGCCGCTACCACGACGTCGGCATCGCCGAGCAGCACGCGGTGACGTTCGCCGCGGGGCTCGCCTGCGAAGGGCTGAAGCCGGTCGTCGCGATCTACTCGACCTTCCTGCAGCGCGCCTATGACCAGCTGATCCACGACGTCGCGATCCAGGACCTGCCGGTCGTCTTCGCGCTCGACCGCGCCGGCCTGGTCGGCGCCGACGGCGCCACCCACGCCGGCAACTACGACATCGCGTACCTGCGCTGCATCCCGAACATGAGCCTGCTGACGCCGGCCGACGAGAACGAATGCCGGCAGGCGCTCTACACCGCGTTCTGCCACGACCACCCGAGCGCGGTGCGCTACCCGCGCGGCGCCGGCGCCGGAGTCGCGGTGCAGTCGGTGATGACCGCGCTGCCGTTCGGCAAGGGCGAGATCCGCCGCCAGATCAAGCGGCCCGCCGCACCGGTCGGCAAGCGCATCGCGATCCTTGCGTTCGGCACCTTGCTGTACCCGGCGCTCGCCGCCGCCGAGTCGCTCGACGCGACGGTCGCCAACATGCGCTTCGTCAAGCCGCTCGATGTCGCGTTGGTGACTGAACTCGCGGCCAGCCATGATGCAATCGTGACGGTCGAGGAAGGATGCGTGATGGGCGGCGCCGGCAGTGCGGTGCTCGAAGCGTTGGCCGCGGCGCAGATCCAGCTGCCGGTGTTGACGCTCGGCTTGCCCGATGCGTTCATCCAGCACGGTGATCCGGCGAAGCTGCTGGCAATGTGCGGGCTCGATGCGGCAGGCATCGAGGCGTCGATCCGTACCCGCTTCGGCCTGACGTTGAATTTGATGCGAGCCGCCGCAAATCATTGAGGTGGGAGGAACGGGGTCGTCGAAGCCGCCGAACGCGGATTCGACGAATTCCTGTCATCCTTCGTCCGGCGTAGAAGCGAACCCAGAAAGGCCGGTCGTCGTTGCGCGACGACCCGAGACGGTGACATGAGCAATCTCAAGGACGCCCTCCACATCCCCGACACGCAGGGCGCGCGCGACGGTCGCCGCATCGCGATCCAGCGCGTCGGCGTGCGCCACGTGCGCTACCCGCTCGAGCTGCAGATCGGCGCGACCAAGTCGCCGACGGTCGCGGCCTGGGACCTCGACGTCGCGCTGCCTGCCGATGCGCGCGGCACCCACATGTCACGCTTCGTCGCCTGGCTCGATTCGCTCGACGGTCCGATCGACGCGGCGACCCTGCGCCGTGAACTCGCCGCAATGCTCGAACGCCTCGGCGCCGCCGAAGGCCGCATCGAGGCGCGCTTCCCGTTTTTTCTGCGCAAGCGCGCGCCGGTCTCCGGCGTCGAAAGCCTGCTCGAGTACCAGGGCCGTCTGATCGGCGAGACGCGAATGGGCGCGACGACCGTGTGGGTCGAGGTCACGGTGCCGGTCAAGTCGCTCTGTCCGTGCTCGAAGGAGATCTCCGACTACGGTGCCCACAACCAGCGCTCGCACGTGACGATCAAGGTCGAGCCGTTGCAGGAGATCGGCTGGCCCGAGCTGGTTCGCTTCGCCGAGGACTCGGCGTCGAGCGAGATCTGGGCGATGCTGAAGCGCGCCGACGAGAAGTGGGTCACCGAGCGCGCCTACGAGAACCCGAAGTTCGTCGAGGACATGGTGCGCGACGTCGCGATCCGGCTGAATGCGGATCCGCGGGTCGGTCGCTACGAGGTTGACATCGAGAACTTCGAGTCCATCCACGCACACAGCGCGGTGGCTCGCATATCTCGCGGCTGAGCCGCTTGATATCCTCGCCGCCGCGCTGCGCCAGCGGTCACGGCTGCTCCCTCCCCAACCCCTCCCTCCGGGAGGGAGGGGCCGGCCCCCTCGGGGCCGCTCTCCCCGGTAGGTTCAGCCCTTTTCGCGCTTCCGTGGGGCGACTGAAGCGGACGCCCTTTCGGGGCGACCGCGCATCCGCAGGGCGTCGCGCAGCAGGTACTCCACTTGCGCGTTCGCACTGCGCAGTTCGGCGGCGGCGAGGCGCTCGATCTCGGCCCACAGGTCGGGATCGACGCGCAGCAGGAACGGCTTCTTGCCGGGGCTGGCCATCGTGCGCTGACGTCAGTCGGTCCAGGTCACTCTGCGTTCGGGCGCGTCCGACGGCTGCCGGCTGCGCTCGCCCATGATCGGCGTCAGGAACAGGAAGATCAGGCCGGCCACCGCACCACCGATGACCCAGCCGGCGTGCGCCAGGCTGGCCCAGCGCATCGCGAGACCGACGACGAGGACGAAGGCCAGCATGCCGAAGAGGAGGCGTCGCCAGGGCATTGCGCGCTCCGGTCAGTTGTACAGCGTGCCGGCGTTGACGACCGGCGTCGCGTCGTGGTCGGAGCACAGCACGACGAGCAGGTTGCTGACCATCGCCGCCTTGCGCTCGTCGTCGAGGTCGACGAGGCCGCGCTCGGAGAGCCCGTTCAGCGCAAGCTCGACCATGCCGACGGCGCCCTGCACGATCTTCGTGCGCGCCGCGATCACGGCCTCGGCCTGCTGGCGCCGCAGCATCGTGCCGGCGATCTCGGGCGCGTAGGCGAGGTGGGTCAGCTTGGCGTCGATGACCTCGATGCCGGCGAGCGCGAAGCGCACCTGCAGCTCGTCGCGCAGCGCCCTGCCGATCTCGTCGCCGCCGGAACGCAGCGTGACCTCGGCCGGCTTGGTGGCGAGCGGGTCGTCGAAGTTGTCATACGCATAGCTCGACGCAAGGTGGCGCACCGCGGCCTCGGCCTGGGTCAGCACGTAGGCCTCGAAGTCCTCGACGTCGAACTTCGCGCGCGCCGTGTCCTCGACGCGCCAGACGATCGCGGCGGCGATCTCGATCGGGTTGCCGCGCTGGTCGTTGACCTTCAGCTTCTCGCTGTTGAAGTTGTGCGCGCGCACCGAGATCTTGTCCTTGCTGTAGAACACGTTGGCCCAGCGCAGGCCGCCGACCCGGTCGGTGCCGCGATAGCTGCCGAACAGGGTCAGCAGCGCGGCCTGGTTCGGCTGCAGCATGTAGAGCCCGGTCAGGCACCACAGCGTGCCGAGCATCAGCACGATCGCGACGCCGAGCATCAGCGCACTCGGTCGCGAGACGAACAGCGCGAGCGCCGCGAGGGCGAGCGCGATGCCGAGGAACAGGTAGACGAATCCGTTGCCCGAAGCGGCCGCGCGCTCGTGCGTGAGGTGCTTGTCCATGCCGAACCATCCTTTGCGATCGCAGCTTCTTCGCCGCGCCTTCGAACTCGCCCCGGCGGCGCCGGGATTGATCTCAAAGTGATATCACTCTAATAGCAAAGGACTGGCGTCGTCAAGCGCGAACCGGTTCGGCGGTCGAGAGCCCGAGCAGTGCCGGGTCACCGCGCCCCGCGCGCACCAGCACCGGCTCGGTGCCGCTCAGGTCGACCACGGTGGTCGGCTGCATCGGGCAGGCCCCGGCATCGACGATCGCCTGCAGCACCTTCTGGTAGCGCGCGCGGATCTCGTGCGGGTCGTTCAGCGGTTCGTGCTCGCCGGGCGGGATCAAGGTCGTCGCGAGCAGTGGCTGGCCGAGCAGCTCGAGCAGACCCTGCGTGACGGCGTGACTCGGCACGCGCAGGCCAATCGTTCGCCGTGACGGATGCGAGACCCGGCGCGGCACTTCGCGGGTCGCATCGAGGATGAACGTGAAGGGGCCCGGCGTGGCCTGCTTCAGCAGCCGGTACTGCTTGTTGTCGACCCGTGCATAGCTTGCGACCTCGCTGAGATCGCGGCACAGCAAGGTCAGGTGGTGCTTGTCATCGACGCCGCGAATCCGGCGCAGCTGCTCGGCGGCGGCCTTGTCGTCGAGGTGGCAGACCAACGCGTAGCTCGAGTCGGTCGGGATCGCGGCGATGCCGCCCGCATGCAGGATCTGGCTGGCTTGCTTCAGCAGTCTCGGTTGGGGGTTGTCGGGGTGGACTTCGAAGTATTGGGACATGCTTTGATTGTCCAACTTCGTTGCTTAGTTTTCCTCCGGGTGGGGTTGCCGGGTTCCGCCCCGGCGGGCGGGTAACTTTCTTTTGCTGGCTCAAAAGAAAGTCACCAAAGAAAAGAGCCCGAACACGCATTTGTGAGGAGCGCTTAACTGCTACCTGTCGCGGCCTTTGGAGCAGCGCGGTGATCGGCTGGTTGCCTCGCCGACTCTTCGTCGCTTCGCGACTTCATAGGCTGCAGTCGCAGTTGTCGGCCCCGCGGATGTCCAGTGGACGGCTCGATCGGAATGATTGCTTGACCGTACTCGTGTCAAGACTGCTCCCAGCCGACCGAAGCAAATTCGAGCTGCTCGAAAAGCGCCGCGGCACGCGGCGCCAGTCCAAGAGGAAACGGTCCGAACTGCGCGGTCGTCCTGAACTGCGGGCTCTTACCCAACAGATGTGTGGCCAGATCGGTATTCAGGCACTTTGCTTTGGTGACTTTCATTTGTGCCAGCAAATGAAAGTTACCCGCCCGCCGGGCGGAACCCGGCGCAGCCTCTCATGAGAGAAAGCCTCGCCGCAGGCGAGAAACCGAATTCAACCAGGCCGGTGAACCCGATCGGCAAGCACGTCCCAAACAGGCGTCAACTTCGCCGGCAGCGCCGGCAACGTCCCCAGGTCGGAGTGGCTCTCCCCAGGACCATGGAAGTCGCTGCCCCGCGACGCGAGCAGATCGAACTCGATCGCGGTATCCGCAT
>JBDSAB010000292.1:0-2514 GCA_039922395.1 Caldimonas sp. | reverse complement strand
GTCAAGGTGCCGATGTGGCCGGTCCACACCTGGCTGCCCGACGCGCACGTCGAAGCACCAACCGGCGGCTCCGTCGTGCTGGCCGCGATCATGCTGAAGCTCGGCGCGTATGGCTTCATCCGCTTCTCGATGCCGATCGCGCCGGATGCGAGCCACGAGTGGGCCTGGTTCATGATCGCGCTGTCGCTGATCGCGGTCGTCTACATCGGCCTCGTGGCGCTGGTCCAGCAGGACATGAAGAAGCTGGTCGCCTATTCGTCGATCGCGCACATGGGCTTCGTCACGCTCGGCTTCTTCATCTTCAGCGAGCTCGGCATGTCGGGCGGCATCGTCCAGATGGTGTCGCACGGCTTCGTCTCGGGCGCGATGTTCCTCTGCATCGGCGTGCTCTACGACCGCGTCCATTCGCGCGATATTGCGGCCTACGGCGGCGTCACCAACACGATGCCCAAGTTCGCGGCGTTCGCGGTGCTGTTCGCGATGGCCAACTGCGGCCTGCCGGGCACGGCCGGATTCGTCGGCGAATGGATGGTGATCCTCGGGGCGGTCAAGTTCAACTTCTGGATCGCGGCGCTCGCCGCGACGACCCTGATCTGGGGCGCCGGCTACACGCTGTGGATGGTCAAGCGCGTCTATTTCGGCCCGATCGCCAACCAGCACGTCCGCGAGCTCGAGGACCTCGACAGCCGCGAATTCGCGATGCTCGGCTTGCTCGCGATCGCGGTGCTGGTGATGGGTCTCTATCCGAAGCCGTTCACCGACATCATGCACACGTCGGTGACCGAACTGCTGAGGCACCTGGCGGTGTCGAAGCTGCCGAGCTGAGGCCGAAGGCCTCGCATTCCCTGTTGCTGCAGCACCTGACATGAACCTCGACCCCTGGCTGAAGGCGGCTCCGAACAGCCTGGCGCTGGCACCGATGACGGTGCTGCTGGCGCTGGCCTGCGTGGTCGCGATCGTCGATCTCTTCGTCGAAGATCCGAAGAAGACCGTGACCTACTGGCTCGCCCAGGCCTCGCTCGCGGTCGTCGCGCTGCTGAGCGGGTTCTGCTTCGACAACGGCTTCACGATCTACGCGATGGACCGGATGATCGTCGCCGACCCGATGGGCCACCTGCTCGGGATGTTTGCAGCCCTCGCTGCGATGGTCACGCTGGTCTACGCGCGGCCGTACGCGGCACACCGCGAGCTGCTGAAGGGCGAGCTGTTCACGCTCGCGATGTTCTCGCTGCTCGGCATCCTCGTGATGGTCAGCGCGAACAACTTCCTCGTTGTCTACCTCGGCCTCGAGCTGATGTCGCTGAGCCTCTATGCGCTGGTCGCGATGCGCCGCGACGACACCGGCGCGACCGAGGCGGCGATGAAGTACTTCGTGCTGGGCGCGCTGGCCAGCGGCTTCCTGCTCTACGGCATGTCGATGATGTACGGCGCGACCGGCTCGCTCGACATCGGCGAGGTCTTCAAGGCGCTCGGCACCGGACAGATCAATCGCGCGGTGCTCAGCCTCGGCACCGTGTTCGTGGTCGCCGGGCTCGCCTTCAAGCTCGGCGCGGTGCCGTTCCACATGTGGGTGCCCGACGTGTACCAGGGCTCGCCGAGCGCGGTCACGCTGATGCTGGGCGGCGCGCCGAAGCTGGCAGCGTTCGCCATCACGATCCGGCTGCTGGTCGAGGGCATGCTGGGCCTTGCGGTCGACTGGCAGCAGATGCTGGTCGTGCTGTCGGTCGCGTCGATGCTGCTCGGCAACCTCGCGGCGATCGCCCAGACCAACATCAAGCGCATGCTGGCCTATTCGACGATCGCGCAGATCGGCTTCATGCTGCTCGGCCTGTGCCCGGGCGTCGTCGCCGGCAATACGATCTCGGCCGGGAACGGCTACAGCTCGTCGCTGTTCTACGTGCTCACCGACGTGCTGACCACGCTCGGCACCTTCGGCATGATCATGTTCCTGTCGCGTCATGGTCACGAGGCCGAGCACATCGACGACTTCCGCGGGCTCGCCCGCCGCAGCCCGTGGTTCGCCGGGGTGATGGCGGTTTTCATGTTCTCGCTGGCGGGCATCCCGCCGACCGTCGGCTTCTACGCCAAGCTCGCGGTGCTGCAGTCGCTGGTCTCGACCAACGTCTCCGGCTACATCTGGCTCGCGGTCGTCGCGGTCGTGCTGTCGCTGCTCGGCGCCTACTACTACCTCCGGGTCGTCAAGGTGATGTACTTCGACGAGCCGATCGATCTGAAGCCGCTCGAGGCCACGCTCGACGTCCGCGCGCTGCTGTCGATGAACGGCGCCGCCGTGCTGCTGCTCGGCATCCTGCCCGGCGGCCTGATGGCACTCTGCGCGCAGGCGATCGTGCGGGCTCTGGCGACCTGAGCGTCTCGCCCCGCGCATGAGTTTTTCGGCCGCAGCCTGGCTCGTCATCCTGTTCGCCGTGATCGCCGCCAACCTGCCATTTGTCAATGAACGCGTGTTCGTGATCGGGCCGCTGCGGCAGCCGAAATCGCTGGGCTTGCGCCTCG
>JBDSAB010000291.1:0-2591 GCA_039922395.1 Caldimonas sp. | reverse complement strand
GCTTCGAGCGGCTTCGAGGCGGCCGGCGTCACCGGCGCCGCATAGGGACCCGGATCGACGCACGGCACCGCACTCGGCCCCGGGACTTCCTTGCCCGCCGCGACTGGCGTCTTGCGGTAGCCGTCGGCCACCCGATCCATCGACTTGCACAACAGGTAGAGACCGACCTTGTCGGTCCACGCCGACTTGGCCGTCGCCTCGGCGGCCTTGGCCTTCGCTTCGTCACTGAGGGCCGGCAGTTTGGCAACGACCGGCAGGGCCACCGCAGCGGCCACGATCAGGGCGGACAGGGGAAGGGGGCGCATCGGGTTCCTCGCGAATTTCGTTCAGACGATCGGCTGCTGGACCCGCCCCGACGGCGGATCCCGTTCGACCGGGATCTTGCCGTCCCGGATGTCCTCGTACCAGTAGCGGTGGTGCTCGCGGGCCCAGCCTTCGTCGACGTAGCCCGTCTTCATTGCGTGGTAGGCGCCCCTCATGCCGATCGTGCCGAGGTAGATGTGGCCGAGGAAGAGCGCCATCATCAGGATCGCGCAGATCGAATGCCACATGTGGGCGACCTGCATGTCGCCACGCAGGTAGTCGAGGCCCGGCAGGACCTTGTCCAGCACGAGCCCGGTGCTGACCACCAATGCGCCGAGGATGAACACGCCGCCCCAGAACACCAGCTTCTCGCCGGCGTTGAACCGATGCGACGGCGGCTCGCTACCGCCGAACAAGCCACCGCCTTTCGCGAGCCATTTGAGGTCGTCGCGGCTCGGCATGTTGCTGCGCAGGAAGGTCAGAAACACGATGACCAGCGACACGGTGAACAGCGGGCCGACGAAGTTGTGGGCCGTCTTCAACATGTAAGTCAGCCAGCCGAAAAGCGCGCCACCGATCAGCGGCAACAGCAGGAACTTGCCGAACGCGATCACCAACCCCGAGATCGCAAGCACGCAGAACGCGATCGCATTGCTCCAGTGGGCAGCCCGTTCGAAGTAGGTGAAGCGCTGGATCACGCGACCGGTATTCGGCTCATGTCCACCGAGCGGCCCGCGCGCGAAATAGTAGAGCGCCAGTGCCAGCAGCACGATGACGACCAGCGAGCCGCCGTACGGGATGATCCAGCGGTTGCGGACCTCGCGCCAGGCTTCGCCGGCGGTCGTCATGCGCGAGCCGGGGTACTGGGTCAGCGTCTGGATCAGCACGCCCTGCTCGGCGCCGGGCAGGTTGGTCACGCCCGGTGTCGTTCCGGATTCGCGGACGCCGCGCCAGAACGGCGCGTTGTTGCCGGGCTGGCTCTTCGATCGCTGTGCGTTGGTGTCACCCGGCTGCGATTCGAGGGGCGCAGTCGCGCTGGTCCCGGGCGTTGCGGCCGGCGCCGCTGGAGCCGGCTTGACCGCGGGAACTTCGTCGGGCTTCGGCGTTGCCTGAGCGTGCGCGCCGCCGGCCAGCGCCAGCGCGGTGACCGCCGCGATGCCCCAGCGGCGAAGCTCACTCGAGACCGTTAGCGTGCTTCTCATCGATGGCCCCGCTTTACTTCGGCACCGCGAAATCGTTCTGTGCCTGGGCGCGATTGCGCAGCTGCGCTTCCCAGCTGGTGCGGTCGCCGGGGGTGTAGCCGGGCGCGAGGTATGCGCTGCTGCCCGCTTGCCAGCCAGGTGAGTCGGCCTTCTTCTCGGGACCGGATGCGGTGGTCTGCACCCGCTCACCGCATGCCGCTAGGCCGAAAACCATGATCAGACCGCAAGCTGCCGCCGCGACTCGCGTCATGACTTCTTGCCTTCGGCCGGCTGGCCGGGCTGCTTGCCCTGGGTCGGCTTGCCGTAGGCGGTGCCCCAACCCCAGACCTCGCTGCCCTTGCCGCGGTTCAGCACCCGGCTGCGGAAGATGTCGGCGACGACGTCGCCGTCACCGCCCAGCAGCGCCTTCGTCGAGCACATCTCGGCACAGGCCGGCAGCTTGCCCTCGGACAGGCGGTTGCGGCCGTACTTCGCGTTTTCGGCAACGCTGCCGTTTGCTTCCGGGCCGCCGGCGCAGAACGTGCACTTGTCCATCTTGCCGCGCAGGCCGAACGTTCCGTTGGTCGGAAACTGCGGCGCGCCGAACGGGCAGGCGTACGAGCAGTAGCCGCAGCCGATGCAGGTGTCCTTGTCGTGCAGGACGACGCCCTCGTCCGTCCGGTAGAAGCAATCGACCGGGCAGACCGCCATGCACGGCGCGTCAGAGCAATGCATGCATGCCACCGAGATGCTGCGCTCGCCGGGCAGGCCGTCGTTCAGCGTGACGACCCGGCGCCGATTGACCCCCCACGGCACATCGTGCTCGGCCTTGCAGGCGGTGACGCAGCCGTTGCACTCGATGCAACGCTCGGCGTCGCAGATGAACTTCATTCTTGCCATCTTGGTTCTCCCTTATGCGGCCCGTTCGATCTGGCACAACGTCGTTTTGGTCTCCTGCATCATCGTGACGCTGTCGTAGCCGTATGTCGTCGCGGTATTGACCGACTCACCCCGGATGATCGGCGCAGCGCCGTCCGGGTAGTACGGCTTCAGGTCGACGCCCTGCCAGTGACCGGAGAAGTGGAACGGCAGGAACACCGTGTCGCG
>JBDSAB010000290.1:0-5386 GCA_039922395.1 Caldimonas sp. | reverse complement strand
GCATGTGGTGGAGGTGCGGGAGCGCGAAGGTGGCGTTCCGCAGGCCTACGAGGCCGTTCGGGGTGCCGTCGCCATGGCGTTGCGCCAGCAGGCCTGGGTCACGGCGTTGCGGCAGTGCCTGCAGATGCTGGCCGGGCAGGCCGTTGTCGAGGGCATCGACCTCGATGCCGCGGATACGCCACTGGTGCAGTAAGCCGACGCCGTGCGAACGGCAGCCTAGCTGAACTGGACCGGCTGGCCGTTCGCATCGAAGCCGATGAATCCGCCGATGCGGCCCGACTTGATCGCGTCGACCATGCGCTGCAGGGGTGCCTCGGCCTGCTGACTCGATGGACTGACGCCGCCCGAGCCGGGCAGGGCAGCGACGAACACCATGTCCCAGGCCTGGTCGAACTCGCGTGACTCTTCCTGCAGCGCATCGAACGACGCGAGGTCGCTCGGCAATTTGTCGACACACATCAGCGGTGTCAGCGTGCCGCCTTGTCCCGCCTCATAGCGCGCCCGTTGCTCGGGTGTCGCGTCGGAATCGATGCCCGCGGTGGCAAACACGAACAGCAGGCGTTGGGGCTCCGGCTGCTCGGTGGCAGCGCGGAGCAGGTCGTCGAAACTGGCAATGGTCATGAGGGGCTTTCATCAAGAGGATTCGCGCGGCCGCCAAGGCGTCATGAGTTGATGGGCAGAGGGTCTGGCACGCCGTCGAACCTCCGTCGGGGTGCCGATCGACACAAAACACACGGCGCGTTCACCGCTGCGCAGGTCGAAGGCCTCGGCGAAACAGGCCGTACGCAATGCGTGCCCACTGGTCAGCATGGCTGCGAAACCCATGCCATGCGCCGTCAGCAACAGGTTCATCAGGGCCGCGCCGACCGCGACGTATCGTTCGCATTCCGGAACGTCGGGGTGGGCGGGGTCAAGTCGCGCGACCGCCAGGATCAGCTCGGGTGCGCGGAACGCCTTCTGACGCGACTGCGCCTGGGCATCGGTCGGTGCCGCCGGAACTCGCTCGAGCAAGGCTTGCACGAACAGCCTGGCCAATGCCTCGCGCTGGGAGACTGCGATGTGCACCAGGCGCCAAGGGCGCAGCAGCTCGTGGTCGGGCGCGCAGCCCGCCGCTTCGACCATGTGCTGCAGTTGTCCCGCATCGGGCCCGGGCGCCACCAGTCGCTTGGGCGAGACGGAAAATCTCCCGGTGATGAGCTCATGGACAAGCGCGCCGGGGTCCGCGTCGGGCGGTGTCGGCAATGGACACATGCAACCCCCGCCTCTCTCGCTTCCCGCGTGGAGCGTCAGCTCGTACGGTCACCGACGTCAGTCGGACCGCAGGGGATGGCCGGCAAACCGGCGCCGGCTCATGTCGGTTCGCATCGATCGCAGCTGCTCGACCGAGAGACCGGCACGCGCCTGCGGGTAGATCAGCGATTCCTCGAGCGCGACGTGGGTGTGACAGAGTGCGGTGAAGACCTCGACGCCCTCGCGCAGGATGTCGAGGTCGTACCAGGATTGGCCGTTGGCGATGGCGTCGAGATGCGGTGCCAGCTCGATCCAATCCTGCTCGATCCAGGCGTGGTCCTGGCGCAGGCGCGCCAAGGCGTCGGTGATCGCGACGTCGCCGTCCGCAGCCAGCGCCGGGAACACATGCTGCTCCTCGACCCGGTGGTGCTCGCGAATCTCGACGTTGAAGTGAGCGAGAACCGAACGGGCGAGTTCTGCGGCCTGAAGCTCGGGATCGCCGTGCGACAAGAGTGTGATCAGGGCCGCCAAGCGGCCGAGAGCGAGCGCGGTGTGGCGGTGGCACAGGTCGAGGGGATCGAAGGCGGTCTTGTCGTCGGATGCCGGATCGATCGGTGCAGTCGTGCTCATGGTGCGGTCTCCACGATCAAGCCTAGCTGACGCGAGGCACCGATCCTTGATCTGGAGCAAGGAGCGGTGCGGAGCGCGGTTGCCAGCTCTACCATCCCTGGCGCCGCAACCCGCCATGCGGAGCTCGCCATCGCCTACCCGCCGCTGCGAGCCGGCAGGCTCCCGGGTCCGCCGGACTTCGAACGCAGACTCAGGAACGCGAGACCTGCCATCACCGCATCGCTCAGCGCGTCGTGTTCGCCGCGGATCGGCAGGCCGAGGTCGTTCATCATCGTCGCGAACCGCAGATCGATCGTGCCGCCTCGCAGGTGCGCCGGCAGCTTTCGATTCTTGTAGTCGTAGTACATCGCCGAAACCTCGATCTGGCGCTGCGGGAGGCGCACGCCGAGCATGGGCCAGATCTCCCGGTTCAGCATGGCGATGTCGAATTCGATGTAGTAGCCGACGATCGGGCGGCTGCCGATGAAGCCGAGCAGCCGGCGGATCGCCTCATCGATGGCGATGCCGCCCGCGACGTCGCGCTCGCGCAAGCGGTGCACGCGCACGCTGGCTGCGCTCGGCGCCTTGTCGGGCCGGACCAGCAGCTCGAGGCGCTCGCCGGTCAACAGGCGGTTGCCGACGATGCGCACCGCACCGATCGAGATGATCCGGTCGCGCCGGACGTCGAGGCCGGTGGTCTCGCAATCGAGGGCGATCCATTCGCCGGCCGGCGGCTCGTCATAGAGGAACGAGAAGCGCGCGTCGACGAGGTGGTACAGGAGCCAGTGCCGGCGCACCGCGCGGAGCCACGCAATCAAGCCATCTCCAGGTGCAGCTGGTGGCGGACCAGGGCCTTGAAGCGCTTGACGACGGCGAGTGCATCCTTCAGCAGGTCGCGCTCCAGGCTGGTCAGGCTTGCGGTCGCGACGGTCCCGCTGACCGGCCGGCCTGCGTCGAGTTCGGCCAGGCCGGCCTTCAGCTTCAGCGTCATCAGGAAGTGCAGGCTGTCGATCAGATCCGCGGCGAAGTCGGGCGCGAGGCGACCTGCGGCGGCCAGCGCATCGAGGCGGGCGGCCGTGCCGGTGGCGCCGACGTGGTCCCGCAGCGCGAGGCTGCGGACGCCGTGCACGATCGGAAAGATGCCGGCCTTCTTGAGGTCGAGCGCCTTGTCGTGCTCCCCGCTCATCAGGAGGCGGTTCCACCAGCCGCCCGACACCTCCGGAAACGAGTCGATGGCCGCGGCGAAGCGGCCGAGCAGGGCATCGTCCGCGGAAACGAGGCGGTCGACCTCGCTGCGCACCCCGCTGAGCAGCGACTTGTCGCCGGCGACGGCATGCGCGTCGACGAAGATCGCCAGCGCCATCAGGCCTTCCGGGTCCGGCTGCAGCAGCCAGCCGCGCACGACGGTGGCGAATTCGCTGGCGGTACGGCGCCAGAGGCGGTTGCTGACCATGATGCCGCCCGGGCAGTCCGGGTAGCCGAATCCACGCACCGCCTCCGCGAACTGTCGGCAGGCCTCGGCCACGACGGCCTCGCCGATCGCCAGGCCGTCGCGCAGGATCAGCCCGTTGTCCTGGTCCGTCTTCAGGAGCTGCTCACCGCGACCTTCGCTGCCCATCACGAAGAGACAACTGTTGGCGATCAGATCGGCAGGCGCGACCAACTGCCAGGCGCGCGCGAACAGCTTCGCGTTGAGCGTCTGCACCAGCCGGCCGATCTGGCCGATGCGCGTCCCGGCGTGGTACAGGATGTCGACGAACCGGGTGATCTTGCCGGCCTCCCTGCACAACGTTTCGAGGTCGGGCGCCCGCACGATGCTGACGGTGATCAGGTAGGAGTGGTTCGAGAGAAAGCTCAGGAGGTCGAGCTGCTCGAGCTGACCGACGACCCCGCCGGGTCCGATCACCACCAGCCGATGGACCTGGTGTTCGATCATCAGCGCGAGCGCGTCGAACAACTGCGCGTCGGGCGCGACCGTGACAAGCTCGAAGCTCGCCAGGTCGCGCACCGGCAATGCATCGAGCGGTCGGCCGTCCAGGATCGCGCGCTGCAGGCCGGTGTTCGTGAAGATGCCGAGCCGTGGGCCGTCGCGCACCAGGACACTGCTCGCGTGTCCGACCTGCATCACGCGCGCGACCTCGACGATGGGGGTGTCGCCCTCGACGACATGAGCCGGGCGCAGGAAGGCCTCCTCGACCCGCGCCATCGTCAGCGATTGCAGTTCGTGTTGGCTGTGGCGTTGGGCCAGCGCGCCGAGCTTGATCGAGAGGTCGGAGAACAGCAGCGCGCCGAACATGGCGTTGCGCGCGATCAACGCATGCACCGCATCGCGTGCCAGCAGATAGGCGACGACTTCCTCCGCGGCGACAAAGCGGCTGCTGGCACGCCCCGCCACCAGGGAACGGCCGTCGAAGCAGTCGGCAGCGCCGTAGGTCGCGACGCGCTCGGCGCCATCGAACTGCGAGACGCGGCCCTTGATGACGATGAACAGGTGGGTCGCCTCGTTGCCCGGATCGAGCAGCGTCTCGCCCTCACGGAAGTAGCCGATGTCGACGCGGTCCCGGACCACCTGCTGCTCGTCGGCATCGAGGCAATCGAACGGTGAGCTCGAGAAATCGAAGGCGTTCGGCATGCATTGATTGGGCAGCGCCTCGCTGCGGAGCGCTTGATCCACATCAAGTCGAACCGCCGCGACCGGCCGACACTCGTTGGATCGGCACAGCGATCTGGGGCCGTACGACGGAGACAACGCAGTGGGCGAGCAGAAACAGGAAATTTTCAGTCCTTCGGCGGAGGCGATGGCGCACGCCCATGTACCGGGGATGGAGGCCTATCGCAAGCTGTGCGCCGAGGCCGAAGCCGACTACGAGGGCTACTGGGCGCGCCTGGCGCGCGAGTTCCTGAGCTGGAAGACCCCCTTCACGAAGGTGCTCAACGACAGCGAGGCGCCGTTCTTCAAGTGGTTCGAGGACGGCACCCTGAACGCCTCCTACAACTGCCTGGACCGCCAGGTCGAAGCCGGTCTCGGCGACAAGGTCGCGCTGATCTTCGAGTCCGACGACGCGAAGGTCACGAAAGTCACCTACCGCGAGCTGCTCGCACAGACCTGCCGGCTTGCCAACGCGCTGAAGGCCAAAGGCGTCAAGAAGGGCGACCGGGTCGTCATCTACATGCCGATGTCGGTCGAGGGCATCGCCGCGATGCAGGCCTGCGCGCGGATCGGTGCGACCCACTCGGTGGTCTTCGGCGGCTTCTCCGCGCAGAGCCTGCGCGACCGCATCGCCGACACCGGCGCGGTGATGGTGATCAGCGCCGACGAGCAGGTGCGCGGCGGCAAGCAATTGCCGCTCAAGGCGATCGTCGACGAGGCGCTCCTGCTCGGCGGCTGCGAGGCGGTGAAGGACGTCATCGTCTACCGCCGCACCGGCGGCACCGTCAGCTGGCAGGCCGGCCGCGACAGCTGGCTGCACGAGGTGATCTACGAGCTGCCCGACACCTGCGAGCCCGAATGGGTCGAGGCCGAGCACCCGCTCTTCCTGCTCTACAC
>JBDSAB010000289.1:0-6692 GCA_039922395.1 Caldimonas sp. | reverse complement strand
GCCGCGGCGAAGTCACCGAGGAAGCGGCTCTTGCCGATGCCGGCTTCGCCGACCACGCAGACGATCTCGCCGTCCTGCCAGGCGGCCTGCGCCGCGGTCCATTGCGGCTCGCGACCGACCAGGCGCGGTGGCCGCAGCACGGCCGGCGGCAACGCGCGTGTCGGGGTCAGAGGCGGTGGCACGCTGCGCTCGATCAGCGCGGCGAGCTCGCGTGTCTCACGATCCGGCGCGGCGCCGAGCTCGTCGTCGAGCAAGCGGCGCAGGCGCTCGTAGGCGGCGCGGGCCGCCGCACGGTCGCCGCGCAGGTAGTGCAGCCGCATCACGCGGCGATGGGCCGGCTCGGCCAGCGGGTCGGCCTCAAGCAGGTGCTCTGCATAGACCAGCGCCTGCACCAGCTCGCGGCGCGCCTCGAGGTCGTCGGCGATCGCGGCCAGCGCCTGCGAGCGCGCGGTGCGCCAGCGTTCGCGCGCGCTGTCGACCCAGTCGCCGAGTTCGGCGCAGTCGGCGTAGTCGAGCTCGCCGAGCAGGACGCCGTCGGCGGCCTGCGGTGTCTCGCCGCGCCGGTCGGCCGGCGGCTGGAGATCGTGGCCGATGCCGTCGGCGAGGCGCAGCACGTCGTCCGCGGTGACGACGTCGCGCGCCGCGGTCCGGCGCAAGCGGAACAGGCGCTGGCGCAGGTTGTTGCGCGCGCCCTCGGGGTCGGCATCAGGCCAGAGCTGCAGCGCGACCCGCGAGCGCGGCGCCGGCCCGTCGAGCACCAGCATCGCGAGCAATGCGGCGTCGCGGCGCTGCAGCGGGTGGACGCGACCGTCGCTCCAGGCGAGGCGCGGCGTGCCGAGCAGGCAGACGCGCAGCTCGGCGTCCGCGCCGAGCGCCTTCGCACCCGCCGCTTCGGTCGCTGCGCGCGCCGGTGCCGGCTCGCCTGATATCGGTGGGCTCATGGATCCAGCGCGATCGGCACCGGCGGGGCGCACGGCGCAAGGGCGATCGGTGCGCAATGATCGGTGCAGCGCCCGGCGCTGGCAATCGGTGCGGTGCCGGACGGTCGTCCCATGCCGACCGAGCGGCTGGGTCGATTCCGGCGACTGCAGCGCGACGATGCCGCGATCGCCCGCGGGACGATCGCGCTGGTGATGTCCTCGCCGACCGACCTCGGCCCATCGCTATCGAGCTTCGGAGCCCGGGGGTTCGCTGTGTGCAACGCGCACAATCGGCGCGCTTCCAAACCAGCAAGCGGGGTGCTTCGATGAACGACCTGTTTTCTCTCGCCGGCCGCTGTGCCCTGGTGACCGGCGGCTCGCGCGGTATCGGCCGCATGATCGCGGCCGGCTTCCTGGCCCAGGGCGCGCGCGTCTACATCTCGGCGCGCAAGGCCGAGGCCTGCGACCAGACCGCGGCCGAGCTGTCGTCGCTCGGCACCTGCGTCTCGCTGCCCGCCGACGTTTCGACACCCGAAGGCGTGAAGGCCTTGGTCGACGCCTTCGCGCGCCACGAGCCGGCCCTCGACATCCTCGTCAACAACGCCGGCGCGGCCTGGGGCGAGTCGTTCGACACGTTCCCCGAGAAAGGCTGGGACAAGGTCGTCGACCTGAACCTGAAGACGCCGTTCTTCCTGACGCAGGCGCTGCACGAATCGCTGCGCAAGGCAGCCGCGAACCGGCCGGCCAAGGTCATCAACATCGCCTCGATCGACGGCATCTCGGTCAACCCGCAGGAGACCTATTCGTACGCGGCGAGCAAGGCCGGGCTGATCCAGCTGACGCGGCGGATGGCGTTGCGCCTGGTCAAGGACAACATCGTCGTCAGCGCGATCGCGCCCGGCGCCTTCGCCTCCGACATGAACCGGGTCGCCCGCGACCACGCGGAGGAAACCGCGAAGCGCATCCCGGCCGGCCGCATCGGCGTCGACGACGACATGGCTGGCGCCGCGATCTACCTTGCGTCGCGGGCCGGCGACTACGTGGTCGGTTCGACGCTCGTTGTCGACGGCGGTGTGACACACGCGAGATAGCGCCTTCTCGCCCTGGCGCAGCCAAGAGCGCCGCAAAGGCGCAAGCCGTCGATCGACGATTTCCTTGCCAGATCGACCTCGTGCCATCAGAGCGGCGTCGAACGATCGTCCGGAAGTGAACAGTAGCTTGCAATATGTTCGGCGACGAACTAACATTGCCAGCACCTCATGAGACTCCTGTTCCTTCACCGGCTCCCATGACCGCCGTTGCAAAGCCAGCGCTTCCCAAGGTCGACCTCGGCTCGCCGGCCGCTGCCGCCGCCGCGCTGCGCACGTTCTGGCGGCTGGCCGAGGCGTGGGAGCTGAGTGCCGCCGAGCAGGCGACCTTGCTCGGCGTCGGGCGGACCACGCTCTACCAGTGGAAGCAGGGCAAGGTCGGCAGCCTGGACCGGCACCAGCTCGAGCGGCTCTCGTACCTGTTCGGCATCTACGCGGCATTGCAGATCCTCTTTCCGCTCGCGCGCCGTGCCAACGAATGGCTGCGCAAGCCGAACGCGGCGCCGCTGTTCGGCGGCCGGTCGGCGCTCGAGCGGATGCTCGGCGGCCAGGTCGCGGACCTCTACGTCGTCCGGCACTACCTCGACGCGCAGCGCGGGGGCAAGGCTTGATCGATCCCGACCGCATCCCGGTCGTCCGCTGCACGTGGCATCCGTCGTACCGGCTGATCTCGTCGCGCTATCCGACGGTCGCGCTCTATGACGCGATCGCCGATCCGGCCGATCTCGAGGTCGTGTTCGCGATCGAGGCGCTCACCAACGCCCGCATCCGCGATGAGCTCGGCGACCTGCAGCTGGTCGCGCCCGAGGAGCGCGTGTCCGGGGCCGGCAGCACGCCGGTGATGGCGGCCTTCACGCACCTCAACCCGGACGGCTCGCGCTTCTCCGATGGCAGCTACGGCGTCTACTACGCCGCGCAAAGCCTCGAGACGGCGATCGCCGAGGTGAGCCATCACCGCGCCGCGTTCCTCGCGCGCACCGAGGAGCCGGCGATCGACATCGACATGCGGCTGATCGCCGCGCCGGTCGATGCCGATCTGCACGACCTGCGCGAGCTCGGCCCGGCCGGCGCCGGGCTGTCCGATCCGCGCTTCTACGCGAAGCCGCAGGCGCTCGGCCGCCGGTTGCGCGAAGGCGGCAGCTCGGGCGTGCTCTACCCGAGCGTGCGCCACGCCGGCGGCTTCTGCGTCGGCATCTTCCGGCCGCGCGCACTCGGCCGGGCCCGGGTCGGCGCCCATGTCGCGCTGCACTGGGACGGTCAGCGCATCACCCATTGGTACGAGAAGCGCAATCCGCAGGCGCTCCAATAGCCTGCGCGGCATGTCAGCGCCACAGTGACGGTATAAGGGGCGCGCAGTCTCCGGTTCACCCGCCGGCCCTTCGCGGGTCTCGGGGTTGAGGCGAAACAGAGGCCGCCGACCGCAGCACTTTTCTTCGACCCAACAGGAGCGTCATGGCGAACTTGAACGTGAACGGGGCCCTGCGGCAGTTCGAGGCCGAGCCCGACACCCCGCTGTTGTGGGTGTTGCGCGAGCAGCTCGGTCTGACCGGCACCAAGTACGGCTGCGGCATCGCAGCCTGCGGGGCCTGCACGGTGCACATCGACGGCGTACCGACGCGCTCGTGCGTGCGGCCGGTCTCGACCGTCGGCGAGGGCGAGAAGATCGTGACGATCGAGGGGCTGGCGCCGAAGGCGTCGCATGCGCTGCAGCGCAGCTGGGTCGCACTCGACGTGCCGCAGTGCGGCTTCTGCCAGTCGGGAATGATCATGGCCGCGGCGGCGCTGCTGAAGGCCAAGCCGAAGCCGACCGATGCCGACATCGACGAGGCGATGACCAACATCTGCCGCTGCGGCACCTACAACCGCGTGCGCGCGGCGATCAAGCTGGCAGCCGACGGTGGTCCGTCGCGCACCGCATGAAGAAGGATCGAGCGATGCAGACCCCTTCTTCCTCGATCGCGTCCGACTTGCCGCCGCTGCCCGAGTTCGATCGCATGGATGCGGTGCCGACGGCCCCATGCGAGCCGAAGGCGCGCGCGGTGTCACGGCGCCGCTTTCTCGGCGGCACGGTCGCTGCCGGTGGCCTCGTCGTCGCCTTCAACGTGCCGTTCCCGCAGCGCGCGGTCGCGCAGGGCATGGGCGGCGCAGCGAGCCCGGCGCCGGCGACCGGCGCGACGGCTGCCGCCTCGGTCCGTCCCGACGAGATGAACTGCTGGGTCGTGATCCAGCCCGACGAGACCGTCATCATCCGCGTCGCCCGATCCGAGATGGGCCAGGGCACGCTGACCGGCCTGGCGCAACTCGTCGCCGAAGAGCTCGAGTGCGACTGGGCCAAGGTCTCGACCGAGTACCCGACGCCGGGCCAGAACCTCGCCCGCAATCGGATCTGGGGCAGCTTCTCGACCGGCGGCAGCCGCGGCGTGCGCGAGTCGCACGACTACGTGCGCAAGGGCGGCGCGACCGCGCGCGTGATGCTGGTGCAGGCGGCGGCCGACGGCTGGAAGGTGCCGGCCGGCGAATGCACGGTCGCGAAAGGCGTGATCACGCACAAGCCGAGCGGCCGCACGACGACCTACGGCAAGGTCTGCGAAGCGGCGGCGAAGCTGACGCCGCCGGCCGACGTGGCGCTGAAGGACCCGAAGGACTGGAAGATCGCCGGCCAGCGCGTGGCCCGTCTCGACACAGCGGCGAAGGTCGACGGCTCGCAGGTCTACGGCATGGACTTGAAGCTGCCCGGCATGCTGAACGCGGCGATCAAGGCGTGTCCGGTCTTCGGCGGCAAGGTCAAGCGCTTCGATGCGGCCGCGGTCGCGGCCCGCCCCGGTGTCAGGAAGGTCGTGCCGGTCGGCGACTACGCCGTCGCGGTGGTCGCCGACACCTGGTGGCGCGCGAAGACGGCGCTCGATGCGCTGCCGATCGAGTGGGATTTCGGCCCGAGCGCAGCGGTCTCGAGCGCGACCATCGCGGCAACCTTGAAGGCCGGCCTCGATGCGTCGGACGCGATCGTCGGCAGCCAGGCAGGCGATGCACGCCAGGCCCTTGGCGCGGCGGTGCGCAAGGTCGAGGCGGTGTACTCGTACCCGTACCAGAACCACGCGACGATGGAGGTGATGAACGCCACGGCGCGCTGGACGCCGGAGCGCTGCGAGGTCTGGGCGCCGACGCAGAACGGCGAAGCGGCGCTCGCCGCGACCGCCGAGGCGGCGGGGCTGCCGACTTCGAAGTGCGACGTCATCAAGCTCCATCTGGGTGGCGGCTTCGGGCGCCGCGGGCAGCACGACTGGGTGACGCAGGCGGTGCTGATCGCCAAACAGATGCCGGGCACGCCGGTCAAGCTGCTGTGGTCGCGCGAGGAGGACATGACGCACGGCCGCTACCACCCGATCACGCAGTGCAAGATGACCGCGGGCCTCGACAAGGACGGCAACGTCACCGGCTTGCACATGCGCATCTCGGGGCAGTCGATCGTGGCGGGCCTGTTCCCGCAGAACCTGCAGAACGGCAAGGATCCGGTCGTGTTCCAGGGGCTCAACGCCGGCGGCCCGGAAGGCGCGTTCGGCTACGCGGTGCCGAACCTGCTGATCGACCACGCCATGCGCAACCCGCACGTGCCGCCGGGGTTCTGGCGCGGCGTCAACCTCAACCACAACGCGATCTACGTCGAGTCGTTCATCGACGAGATCGCGCACGCGACCGGACAGGATCCGCTCGCGTTGCGGCGGAAACTGCTGGCCAAGTCGCCGAAGCATCTCGCGGTGCTGAACGCGGTCGCCGAGCGCGCCGGCTGGGACAAGCCGGCGCCGAAGGGCGTGTTCCGCGGCCTGGCCCAGACGATGGGCTTCGGCAGCTACGTCGCGGCTTGCGCCGAGGTGTCGGTCGCCGATGACGGCACGCTCAAGGTCCATCGCATCGTGGCCGCGACCGACCCGGGCCATGCGGTCAATCCGCAGCAGATCGAGGCGCAGGTCGAGGGCTCGTTCGCGTACGGTCTCTCGGCCGCGTTGTACGGCGCCTGCACGGTGAAGGACGGCCGCATCGAGCAGACCAACTTCAGCACCTACCCGGTCCTGCAGATGAGCCAGATGCCGAAGGTCGAGGCCATCGTGATGCCGTCGGGCGGGTTCTGGGGCGGCGTCGGCGAGCCGACGATCGCAGTGGCCGCGCCGGCGGTGCTGAACGCGATCTTCGCGGCGACCGGCAAGCGCATCCGCGACCTGCCGCTGAAGGACCAGAGCCTGAAGAAGGCCTGACCGATCGGGCCGACTGGACGACATGCACGCGGCGATCCTGTCGGCCATCCTGCTGCTCGGAGCAGGTGCGGGCGGGTCTGCGTTGGCGCAGGCGAGCGGCCTGCCGTCCTCGTCCGCATCGACGTCGGCGGCCGGGCTTGCGGGATCGGCGTCGAGCCCGGCGTCGAGCACGGCGTCGGTCGGCCCCGGAGCGTCTCCAAGCGTGCCTTTCGTCGTCGTGGGCGATGCCATTCCGGAGCCGCTCGGCGGTGTCCGCGGCGATGCGGCGCGCGGTCGTGCGCTGGTCGCGAATCGCCAGGTCGGCCTCTGCCTGCTCTGCCATGCAGGGCCGATTCCCGAAGAGCGCTTCCAGGGGAACCTCGCACCCGATCTCGCAGGCGCCGGCTCGCGCTAGAACGAAGGGCAGCTGCGCCTGCGACTGGTCGACGCGCGGC
>JBDSAB010000288.1:0-7053 GCA_039922395.1 Caldimonas sp. | reverse complement strand
GTGTCGCCGTAGCCGTTCTCGACCGCGTCGATCGCGACCGAGACGAAATCGCCGGGCTGAACTTCGAGTTCGCCCTGGTCGTTCTTGAATTCGTCGATCGGAACGTAGGCCTCGGACTTGAGGCCGGCGTTGACCACCACGAAGCTGTGTTCGACACGGATCACCTCGGCGGTGATGACTTCGCCGCTCCGCATCTCGGACTTGGCGAGCGATTCCTCGAACATCGCGGCGAACGATTCGCCGCCTTCAGGGGTGGCAACTTGAGTTTGTGGCATGCAGATTTCCGGTGCAGCCGAAGCTGCGGTTGGTTAATGATCCGGCGCCTCGGCGTGCCTACGGAATGAGCGGCACAGGAGGGAAGGCGACGGGCCGTCGGTGCTCTTCAGGTGGACTCGCGAAGCGCGATTTCAACCGAAGGGCCTGCGCCGTTCCCAGGCTTCGAGCACCAGTTCCACCGAGTCTTCGACGGAGAGGGCCGAGTTGTCCAGCAACAGCGCGTCTTCGGCTGGTCGGAGCGGAGCGACGCTGCGGTTCTGATCGCGGGCGTCACGCTTTTCCAGGTCGGCGCGAAGACTGTCGATATTAGCGGAAATGCCCTTCGAACTCAACTGCGCGTAGCGCCGTTCGGCCCGGCGGGCGGCGCTGGCGGTGAGGAAAACCTTGAGCGGCGCGCCCGGGAAGATGACCGTCCCCATGTCGCGTCCATCGGCCACCAGTCCGGGCAGGCGGCGGAACGACAGTTGGAGCTCGCGGAGGGCGTCGCGGACCCTCGGCCACGCCGAGATGCGCGACGCCAGCACGCCGACTTCCTCGCGGCGCAGGGCGAGGGTGACTTCGACCCCGTCGAGCGCGATCTGCTCGCCTTCGAAGCGCAGCGCGAGGCGCTTCGCCAAGTCGGCGAGCCCCCCCTCGTCGTCGGCAGCGACGCCGGCATTCAAGGCCGCCAGCGCCGTCGCGCGGTACAGCGCGCCGGAGTCGAGAAGGTGGTAGCCGAGGGCAGCGGCCAGCGCGCTGGCGAGCGTCCCCTTGCCCGATGCGGTTGGCCCGTCGACGGTGATGACCGGAATCGAATCAGGCGTCGCCTTGACGACGCTGAACAACGTTTCGAAGTAGTCGGGAAATGTCTTGCCGACGCAGCGCGGATCGTTGATGCGGATGGGCAGCGCCGGCGCAATGGAGCGGGCGCCGTTGAACGCTGCCAGCGAGAGACACATCGCCATCCGGTGATCGTCGTAAGTGTCGATCGATGCGGCGCGCCAGTTCGTAGGCGCGGTGACCTCGAGGAAATCGGCGCCGTCGGTAACGTGGGCGCCACACTTGCGCAGCTCGGCTGCCATCGCGGCGATGCGATCGGTCTCCTTGACGCGCCAGCTGCCGATGTGGGTCAACCGGGTAATGCCCTCGGCAAACAGAGCCATCGCGGCCAGCGTCATCGCCGCGTCCGGGATGTCGCTGCAGTCGAGCGTCACGGCCTGGAGCGGAAAGCGGCCGCGCCGCGCCGAGAGCCAGCCGGGCCCGCTGTCGATTCGCGCGCCCATGGCGCGGGCGGCGTCGACGAACCGGATATCGCCCTGGATCGAATCCATGTCCACGCCATGGACGCGCACCGGTTCCGTGTCCGCACCGAGCGCGCCGGCGGCGATGAAGTAAGAGGCCGACGATGCATCGCCTTCGACGCGGACACTGCCGGGCGAGCGGTACGCGCTGCCGGCCGGAATCACGAAACGCTGCCAGCCGTGCCGCGCGACAGCAACGCCGAAACGCCCGAGCAGGTTGAGCGTGATCTCGACGTACGGTCGCGAGATCAGCTCGCCGTCGACTTCGATCACCACGGCGTGATCGGCTGCCACCAGCGGCAGCGCCAGCAGAAGCGCGGTCAGGAACTGGCTCGAGACATCGCCGCGGACCCGGATGGGCTCGCCGAGGTTGAGCGGCCGCGCACTGGCGTTCAGCCGGAGCGGCGGAAAGCCGTCGGTGCCCAGGTAGTCGATCGAGCAGCCGAGCTGCCGCAACGCGTCGACCAGATCGGCGATCGGCCGCTCGTGCATGCGGTCGACGCCGCGCAGTTCGAAGCGGCCGCCTTGAGTCGCCGCGAGCACGGCAAGCGCGGCGGCCAGCGGGCGCATCGCGGTGCCGGCATTGCCGAGGAACAGTGAGGCCTCGCGACCTTGCAGGCGACCGCCGAGCCCGGTGATGCGGACTTCGGAGCCTTCGACCTGCACAGTGCAACCCAGCTGGCGAAGCGCGGCCTGCATGATCTGCGTGTCGTCCGAGTCGAGAAGTTCGGTCAGCACGGTCGTGCCGCTGCTGAGCGCGGCCAGCAGCAGCAGGCGGTTTGAAATGCTCTTCGAGCCGGGCAGATAGACATCGCCGCTGGCCCCCGCGAACGGCGGAAGATCGAGGAAGCGCGTTGTGTACATGCGGCAGCCAGACTCAACGCGGAGCGCGTCGCTAGCGGCTGGTGTGCGGCGTCGACGCGTTCATCTGCCAGCCGCTGCGCGCGTCCGACGCGCTGCGGATCAGCTCCTCGAGCGCTTCGGTGTTCTCGGTGGTGATGACGTGCTCCATCGCATCGAGGGCCGCGCGGAAGCGCTGCGTCTGCTTCAGGATTTCTTCGCGGTTGGCCATCAGGATGTCGCGCCAGACGGCCGGGTTGCTGGCCGCGATCCGGGTGAAGTCGCGAAAGCCCGGCCCGCCAAGCGACAGGTAGTCGCGCCCGGCCGGCTGACGCGCCACCGCGTTGAAGAACGCGAAGGCGAGCACGTGCGGCAGGTGGCTGACCGCCGCAAACGCGGCGTCATGGTTCTCGGGCGTCATGCGCAGGACTTGCGCACCGATCGCGGCCCAGACGTCGGTCGCCTTCTGGACCAGCTCGGGCTGGGTCTTCGGCAACGGCGTCAGGATGACCTGCCGGCCGGCATAGAGAGACGCGTCGGCGTTCGCAATGCCGGAGACTTCCTTGCCGGCGATCGGGTGGGCCGGCACGAACGAGCCGATCCGGTCTTTGAGGACGCGCCGCGCCGCATCGACGACGTCGCGCTTGGTGGAGCCGACATCCATGATCAGCACGCCGGGCTCGATCAGATGGCGGATGGCCTTGAACGTGGCTTCGGTCGCCGACACCGGCACGGCGATCAGCACGATGTCGGAGCCCGATACCGCCAACAAGGCCGACTCGGCCACGGTGTCGATGATGCCGAGGCGGCGTGCGTTCTCGGTCGTCGACGGCGACTTGCTGTAGCCGACGACGCGGCGGACCAGGCCGGCGCGCTTGAGCGCGAGGGCGAACGAGCCGCCCATCAGTCCGCATCCGATCACGCCGAGCTGGTTGAACATGGGCTCCGACTATGTCTCAATGCACGTCGATCGGATAGGTGCCGAGCAGCTTGAAGAACGCGCACAGTTTGCGCAACTCGGCGAGCGCGGCGGCGACCGGCGGCTGGTCCGGATGGCCCTGCAGGTCGATGTAGAAGTAGTACTCCCACTGTCCGGAACGCGAAGGGCGCGACTCGAAGCGGCTCATCGAGACGCCGTGTTCCTTGAGCGGCACCAGGATGTCGTGCACAGCGCCGGGCCGGTTCGCGACCGAGACGACCAGGCTGGTCCGGTCCTGGCCCGAAGCACGCGGTTGCGGATGGCGGTCCGGGTGGGTCACGATCGCGAAGCGGGTGCGGTTGTTCGGGTCGTCCTGGACCGCCGGCGCCACGACATGAAGACCGTACTCGCTCGCCGCGTGGAGGCTGGCCAACGCGCCGAGCGAGGGATCGAGGCTGGCCAGGCGCGCGCCTTCGGCATTGCTGGCGACCGGCCGACGCTCGACTCCTGGAAGCCTTTCGCTCAACCAGGCGTTGCACTGGGCGAGGGCTTGTGGGTGGGCGCAGATCGCCGCCAGACCGTCGAGTCGGTTCTCGCGGCGCAGCAGGTTGTGGCGGACCGCCAGGCTGGTTTCGCCGAGGATCACGAGCGGGCCGGTGAGGAACAGGTCGAGCGAACGCGCGATCACGCCTTCGGTCGAGTTCTCGACGGGCACCACGCCGAAATCTGCCGCGCCGGCGGTCGTCGCCCGGAACACCTCGTCGATGCTCGGACAGGGCACGCGGACGATCGACGAGCCGAAGAATCCAACCGCGGCCAGTTCACTGAACGTGCCGGACGGACCGAGGTAGGCGACCCGCGTCGGCGTTTCGAGCGCGCGACACGCCGACATGATCTCGCGCCAGATCGGCGCCACGCTGTCGGTTCTGAGCGGACCGGCGTTGAGGCCCTTCAGCGTCTCGATGACCTGAGCCTCGCGCTCGGGGCGAAACGCCACCGAACCTTCCTGGCGCTTGACCTCGCCGACTTGCTGCGCCAGCTCGGCGCGCCGATTCAGCAGGCCGAGCAGCTCGCTGTCGACGGCGTCGATGCGTTGGCGCAGGCCGACCAGTTCGGCATCGGAAGGCGGCGCCGCGTCAGCCATGGCCGGCCGGACGCGTCACTTCGACTTCGGCGCCGATGCCGAGCGCGCTGCGGCAGGGGCGGAAGCCGCGCCGGGCGCGGGCAGTCCGAGCGTGCTGCGCACCTTGGCGTCGAGCGCCTGCAGCTTCGGGTCGACGACCGGGCGCGCATCGACCACCAGTTTCTGCACGAAGGCCGTCTGCATCTCGGGGCCGATCTGCGCGTACTTCTTGTTGATCGGCGATTCGAGCCAGGCGATCAGCTGCTTCAGCTCGTCCTCGCTGAACTTCTCCTCGAGGATCGGGCCGATCGTCGTCGGCGCCAGCTTGACGGCGCGTTCGCGCACAAGCGGCGTCGCCTCCTCGACGTACTTCTTGACGTCGGCCTCGACCTGCTTGCCGATCGCCTCGCGTTTGTCAGGCGCGATCTGGCGCTGCAGGACCTGACCGGCCTCCTGCATCATCTGCAGGGCGGGGCGCTCGACCAGGCCGCGTGCGACCTGCTCGATGCCGGGCTGCTGAAGGACCAGCAGCTTCTGGACGAGCTCTTTCTTCGCAGGCGAAGTTGGTGCGGGCGCGGGAGGGGTCTGTGCGCCGGCCAGCGCGGCGCTCGAGAGCAGCGCCGCCATCATCAATCGTTTCATCAAGGGGTCTCCTCGGCTGGCGGCTCTTGGCTCGCATCGCCGCTGGTTTCGAGGCTTGCATCGACGTTGGCATCGTTCTCCACGATCCGCTGGAGGCCGATCAACTTGCTGCCATTGTCGAGTGCGATGAGGGTCACGCCTTGGGTGGCGCGACCGAGTTCGCGGATCTCCGCGACACGGGTGCGGACGAGGACGCCGCGATCGGTGATCAGCATGATCTCGTCGTCCGGCCGAACCAGCGTCGCGGCAACGACCTTGCCGTTGCGCTCGCTCTGCAGGATCGCGATCATGCCCTTGCCGCCGCGCAGGTGCCGCGTGTATTCGACGATCGAGGTGCGCTTGCCGAAGCCGTTCTCGGTGGCCGTCAGCACGCTCTGCGTCTCGTCCTCGGCGACCAGCAGGGCGATGACGCTCTGGTCTTCGTCGAGCGTCATGCCGCGCACGCCGCGCGCCGCGCGGCCGAGCGAGCGGACGTCCTCCTCGTCGAAGCGCACCGCCTTGCCGCCGTCGCTGAACAGCATCACGTCGTGATGACCATCGGTCAGCGCGGCGCCGATCAGGAAGTCGCCCTCATCGAGGTCGACGGCAATGATGCCGGCTTTGCGCGGGTTGCTGAACTCGTCGAGCGCGGTCTTCTTGACGACGCCTTGCGCCGTCGCCATGAAGACATAGTGGTCCGGCGGGAACCGGCGGAAGCCGTCGGTCAGCGGCAGCACCACGTTGACCTTCTCGCCCGGCTGCAGCGGGAACATGTTGACGATCGGCCGTCCGCGCGAAGCCCGCGCGCCTTGCGGCACCTCCCACACCTTGAGCCAGTAGACCCGGCCCTTGTTGGTGAAGCAGAGGATGTAGTCGTGCGTGTTGGCGACGAAGAGCTGGTCGACCCAGTCGTCCTCTTTCGTCTGCGTGGCCTGCTTGCCGCGGCCGCCGCGCTTCTGGGCGCGGTACTCCGACAGCGCCTGGCTCTTGATGTAGCCGGTGTGCGAGAGCGTCACGACCATGTCGGTCGGCGTGATCAAGTCCTCGGTGCCGAGGTCGAGCGCGTTGTGCTCGATCGTGCTGCGCCGCGCGCCGACCTTGGTCTGGCCGAACTCCTGCTTGATCGCTGCGAGCTCGTCCGAGATGATGGTCGTCACCCGCGCCGGCGTCGCCAGGATGCCGAGCAGGTCGGCAATGTGCTCCATCACCTCGCGGTACTCGCTGAGGATCTTGTCCTGCTCGAGGCCGGTGAGACGCTGCAACCGCATCTGCAGGATCTCGCTGGCCTGGTCGTCGGACAGGCGATAAAGGCCGTCCGGCTGGATGCCGAAGCGCAACGGCAGGCCCTCCGGTCGGTACGCATCGCGCCCGCCGGGCGTGTCGGTGCCGACGCGCGAAAGCATCTCGCGCACCATCGACGAATCCCAGCTCTTGCTCATCAGCGCCGACTTGGCGACCGGCGGGGTCGGCGACGCCTTGATCGTCTCGATGAACTCGTCGATGTTGGCGAGCGCCACCGCCAGGCCTTCGAGCACGTGGCCGCGCTCGCGCGCCTTGCGCAGCTCGAACACGGTACGCCGCGTCACCACCTCGCGCCGGTGCTCAAGGAAGATGTCGATCAGCTGCTTCAGGTTGCAGAGCTTCGGCTGGCCGTCGATCAGCGCAACCATGTTGATGCCGAAGGTGTCCTGCAGCTGGGTCTGCTTGTAGAGGTTGTTGAGGACGACCTCGGGCACCTCGCCGCGCTTCAGCTCGATCACCACGCGCATGCCCGACTTGTCGGACTCGTCCTGGATGTGGCTGATGCCCTCGAGCTTCTTCTCGTGAACCAGCTCGGCCATGCGCTCGAGCAGATTCTTCTTGTTCACCTGGTACGGGATCTCGTCGACGATGATGGCCTGACGCTGCCCGCGGTCGATCTCCTCGAAGTGGCACTTCGCGCGCATCACGACACGGCCGCGCCCGGTGCGGTACCCCTCGCGCACGCCGGCCAG
>JBDSAB010000287.1:0-2977 GCA_039922395.1 Caldimonas sp. | reverse complement strand
CTCGTAGGTCGACCACAGCGACATCACGAAGCCGGGCGTGCAGAACCCGCATTGCGAGCCATGGCAGTCGACCATCGCGCGCTGCACCGGATGGAGGTCGGCGAGCGGGTCGTGCGGTGTGCCGTGCGACGTGGCCTGCGCAGCGTGCGCTGCGTGCACGGTCTGCAGGGGCGCGGCATCGACCGGTCGGGCATGCGCCGTCGACGGCTGCGACGCGGCCGGCGCCGGCGCGTCGGACACCGCGGCGGCCTGGATCGTCTTCAGGTCCTCGACCGTGAACAGCGCCTTGCCGTCGAGCGTCGGCAGGAACTGGATGCAGGCGTTGACGGTGCGCAGCGCGAGGCCGCGAACGGCATCGGGATCGCCCGGCGCCGCGAGCTCGCCGATGACGGTGGTGCAGGCGCCGCAGTCGCCCTCGTTGCAGCCCTCCTTGGTGCCGGTGCAGCGGGCGTCTTCGCGCAGCCAGTCGAGCACCGTCCGGGTCGGGCTGGCGTCGCTGACCTCGACGATGGCGCCGCGGTGGAAGAATTGGATCGGACGAGTGGACATGGGCGTGGCTCGACGCAAGATGGATGCCCGTAAGGTAGCGTTTATCGACCCGGAGCGTATACACCGGGGCGCATACTGCCTAGTATCGGAGCCGTATGACACAGCGCGCCGAGTTCGACAAGATCGAGGTCCTCCTCATCCGGGTGTTGCAGACCTTGATCACCGAACGAAGCGTCTCGCGGGCTGCCATGCGCCTGCACAGCACCCAGCCGGCCGTCAGCGCTCAGCTGAAGCGGCTGCGCACACTGACCGGCGACCCGTTGCTGGTGCGTTCGGGCAACGGCATGGTGCCGACCGAGACCGCGCTGCAGCTCCTCGCACCGGCCGCCCGCATGCTGCAGGACGCCGACCGCCTTTTCGGCGCCCATGCGAGCCAGCGCGGCTTCGAGCCGCTGACCAGCACCGCGGTATTCCGGATCGCCGCCAGCGACTACCTCGATCCGCTCTTCCTTCCCGAGCTCGTCGCGCAGGTCAAGAAGCTCGCGCCGCAGGTTCGCCTCGAGCTGCTGCCGCTGTCGGGCGAGTTCGACTACCGACGCAGCCTGGCGAGCGGTGCGGTCGACCTGGTGGTCGGCAACTGGCTCGAGCCGCCCGGCGAGCTGCACCTCGGCAAGCTGATGTCGGACGAGATCGTCTGCCTGGTCGCCGAAGACCATCCAGCGGTGCGCAGCTCGGCCGCCGGCTCGGCCCGCAGCGCCGCGGCAGCCACGGCGCGCAACGGCGCGGCCCGCGGCTGGACCGTCGAGCGCTACCTGGCCTGCGAGCATGTCGCGCCGACGCCGCTGCATGCCAATGCGCCCGGCGTGATCGACGAGCATCTCTCCACGTTGGGCCTGACCCGCGACGTGATGGTGCGCAGCGCGCACTTCAGCCTGATTCCGCTGATGGTCGCGCAGAGCCTGCTGGTGCTGACGACCGGGCGCCTGTTCTGTTCGCGCTATGTCGATGCGCTGCCGGTCCGGATCGTGCGCTGCCCGGTCGCATTTCCGCCGCTGACCTACTACCAGCTCTGGCACGACCTGACGCACGCATCGCCGGCGGTGCGCTGGCTGCGCGAGCAGGTCAAGGACGTCGCGCGCAACCTGAGCTCGCACGGCATGCTGCAGCGCGGCCGCGGTTTGCGCGACGGCGATGCTGGCACGGGGCGTGCGGCCTAGGCCGCCGGGATGACGATGAACAGCGCCACCGCCACGTCCGCAGGTCGCATCGCGCTGCGCGGCGACCTGCTCGACTTCGGTGCCGAACCGGGTTGGGGCGATGTCGACGCGTCCGACGCGGTGCGCTTCCGGTCCGATCACTGGCTGCTGATCGAGAACGGCCGCATCACCGGGGTGCAAGCCAACGCGCCCGATGCG
Source organism: Caldimonas sp. (assembly GCA_039922395.1). Classification (GTDB taxonomy): domain Bacteria; phylum Pseudomonadota; class Gammaproteobacteria; order Burkholderiales; family Burkholderiaceae_C; genus Schlegelella_A. The sequence goes on along the minus strand of JBDSAB010000287.1, from coordinate 1,073 downwards.
AGCTGGCATCGCCATGATCACAAGGGCCGGCTGATCCTGCCGGGCTTCATTGATACCCATGTGCACAGCCCGCAGATCGACGTGATCGCGAGCTACGGCACCGAGCTGCTCGACTGGCTCGAGCAGCACACCTTCCCGGCCGAGATCCGCTATGCCGACGCGGCGCATGCCGAGGCCGGCGCGGCGCTGTTCCTCGACGCGCTGATCGCCCACGGCACGACCGCGGCGGTCGTCTTCCCGACCGTGCACAAGGTGTCGGCCGATGCGTTGTTCGCGGCCGGGCAGGCGCGCGGCATGCGGCTGATCGCCGGCAAGGTGCTGATGGACCGGCATGCGCCCGACGGCCTGCGCGACGACAGCGTCGAGCAGGCCGAGCGCGACTGCCGCGACCTGATCGCGCGCTGGCACGGCACCGACCGCCTCGCCTTCGCGGTCACGGTGCGTTTCGCACCGACCAGCAGCCCCGCCCAGCTGGAGATGGCCGGGCGCTTGTGCCGCGACGACCCGAGCCTCTACATGCAAACCCACCTGGCCGAGAACAAGGCCGAGGTGAAGTGGGTCCACGAGCTGTTTCCCGAAGCGCGCAGTTATCTCGACGTCTATGCGCGCGCTGGCCTGCTGCATGCGAAGAGCGTGTTCGCGCACGGCATCTGGCTCGACGACACCGACCGCGCCGCGCTGCACGGCGCCGGCGCGCAGATTGCGCACAGCCCGTCGTCGAACCTGTTCCTCGGCAGCGGCCTGTTCGACTGGCGCGCCGCGGAAGCGGCTGGCGTCAACGTCAGCGTCGCCAGCGACGTCGGCGGCGGCACCAGTCTGTCGATGCTGCGCAACTGCGCCTATGCGTACAAGGTGCAGGCGATGGCGGGGCAACGCCTGACTGCGTGGAAGGCGCTTCATGCGGCGACGCGCGGGGCGGCGCGGGCGCTCGGGCTCGAGCGCGAGATCGGCTCGTTCGATGTCGGCTGTGCCGCCGATGTCTGCGTGTGGGACTGGGCGGTCGGGCCGGTCGCGCTGCGGCGCGGCGGGCTTGCGCGCGATTTGCATGAGCGCACGTTTGCGTTCATGTTGCT
>JBDSAB010000286.1:0-3044 GCA_039922395.1 Caldimonas sp. | reverse complement strand
TGGCCAGATCGGTATTCAGGCACTTTGCTTTGGTGACTTTCATTTGTGCCAGCAAATGAAAGTTACCCGCCCGCCGGGGCGGGACCCGGCCACTGACAGAGTCAACAACCCCCGCCGGAGGCGACCAGGCTAAGCCCACCCTCGGGCACCTAACAAAGCCCCAAGCCCGACGAGCCACATCGGGCTAAGCCGTGTCCACACCATCCCACCGATGCTGACAAGTATCAGCACGATCGCGCCAAGCCGATGCGAAGGCTCGCCAACGTAAGGCTCGGCCAGGATCCAACCGGTCGCACACAGCAGACCAATCGTGAGCGGCGTCAAGCCGGTCGTGAAGGCACGAACCCCGCGTGTCTCACGCCGCGCCGTGCCCCAGCGCGACGCGTAGATCGACAGCGCGGTCGACGGCAGCAGGATGCCGGTCATCGTCGCAAGCGCGCCGAGCGGGCCGGCGACGTTCCAGCCGAGCACGGCGACGAACAGCACGTTCGGACCGGGTGCTGCCTGTGCGATCGCGATCGAGGTCGTGAACTGGGCGTCGGTGATCCAGTGGTGCTCGCCGACCATGTAGCGGTGCATGTCGGGCGCGGTCGTGATCGCGCCACCGACCGCCAGGAGACTCAGCACGAGGAAATGGGCGAACAGGCCGAGCAGCTCGGCAGCGGTGAGCGCGACTTGCGGTGTCGTCATCGCGCCTCTTTCTGCCAGGCGACCGCGACCGCAACCGCGCCAAGCCCGACGACAACCCAGGCGAGTGGCCAGCGCAGCCACGCGATCAACAGGAACGTCAGCGCGGCGAAGCCGGTCCCGAGCACCGGACCCATGCGGTTCGTGCGCAGCGTGCTGAACAGCTTGACCGCGGTCGCGATCACCAGCCCAGCGGCGACCGCGCCCATGCCGCGCAACGCGCCGGCGACGACCGGCACGCTGGCGAACTCGGCATAGAGGGTCGCCAGCGCGAGCACGATGACCAGCGGCACTGCCAATAATCCGGCCAGCGCGCTCGCAGCGCCACGCAGGCCGAAGTAGCGGTCGCCGAGCATCAGCGACAGGTTGACGATGTTCGGCCCCGGCAGGACCTGACTGATCGCCAGCATCTCGACGAACTGCTCGCGGGTCAGCCAGCGTCGGTACTCGACCAGCTCGCGCTGCGCAACCGCGAGCACGCCGCCGAAGCCTTGCAGCGCGAGGCGGGTGAAGGTCATGAACAGGTCGGCGTTCGAGCGCGGACCGGCGGGCAGCGAAGGTGGTGTGAGTGACGGCGTTGTCATGCGGTCGCGAGCGACGATGAGCGGCGGGCGGCCCAGACGCTGGTGGCGATTGCCGCGATCATCCAAGCGAGGCCGAGCCAGTGCAGCGGCGCATAGCCGCCGTGCGCGATCAGCCAGCCGCCGCTGCCGGCGCCGGCGGCCTGGCCGAGGTAGATCGCCGAGCTGTTGAGCGCCATCAGCGCCGAGGCGAACGCGGGCGCCGCGATGCCGAGGCGGGCCTGCTGCGCCGAGTTGCCGGCGAAGCAGCCGAGGCCCCACGGCACCAGGATCAGCGCCATTGCGACGATGCCGGTGCCGAGCGGCCACAGCAGCAGCGAGAGCGCCATCAGCACCAAGGTGGTCACGACGGCGCGGCTCGCGCCGTAGCGGTCGATCCAGCGCGACATCAGCGTGTTGCCGATCAGCCCGAACGCGCCGAACACGAAGAACAAGAGGCCGATCTCGGTCGCGCTCGCGCGGAGCGCGAGCTTGAAGTAGGGCGCGAAATAGGAGAGCAGCGTGAACTGGCCGGCCCCCGACAGCGCGGTCACCGCGACGATCGCCATCAGCACCGGATTGGTCAGCACGCGCTTCCAGTCGCTCAGCGACAGTGCCGCGGGCCGGACGCCGTTCGGCATCACGGCATAGACCCAGACCGCGCCGGCGACCCCGAGCACCGCGATCGCAGCGAAGGCGGAGCGCCAGCCGAAGGTCTCGCCGATCCAGGCCGCCATGGGCACGCCGGCGACCGACGCCACCGACCAGCCGATGAAGATGAACGAGATCGAGCGGCCGCGCTCGGCCGGTGGCGTCATCACGCCGATCGCGGCTGCGGCCTGCGGCGTGAACACCGCGGCGCCGAGCACGGTCGCGGCGCGCACCGGCCAGAGCCACTCGTAGCTCGGCATCAGCGCGGCAAGCGCATGGAACCCCGAGTACCAGAGCAGCGATGCGGCGAGCAGGCGGCGCCGATCGAAGCCGCCGACCCAGCCGGCGAGCAGCGGCGCGCTGAAGCACATCACCGCCGCGGCGATCGTGATCAGCTGGCCGCCGCGTGTGACCGAGACGTTCAGCGAGTGCGTCAGGTCGTTGAGCACGCCGACCACCGCCATCACGCCGCAGCCGATCACGAAATTGCCGAACAGCAGCGCCCAGCGCACCGGCGCAAGGCCTTCCGCGCGGACGTCGGCGCCCCTCATCGGATCAGGCGCAGCGCTTCGGGATTGGCGATGTTCGTCGGTGTGCCGGCGATGAAGTTGACGACGTTCTCGAACGCGCCCTTGAAGAAGGTCTCGTAGCTGTCGAGCTCGACGTAGCCGATGTGCGGCGTGCAGACCGCGTTCTCGAGGCGCAGCAGCGGGTGGCCCTGCAGGATCGGCTCGCTCTCGAAGACGTCGACCGCCGCCATCCCCGGTCGGCCGCGGTTGAGCGCCTGGACCAGCGCGCCTTCCTCGATCAGCTCGGCGCGCGAGGTGTTGACGAGCAGCGCCGTCGGCTTCATGCGCGCGAGCGCGTCGGACTTGACGATGCCGCGTGTCTTGTCGGTCAGCCGCAGGTGCAGCGAGATCACGTCGCAGGCCGCGAAGAAGTCTTCGCAACTCGATGCCGCGGCATAGCCCTCGGCGACCGCATAGGCGCGCGAAGTTTCGCTGCCCCAGACGACGACGTTCATGCCGAACGCCTTGCCGTAGCCGGCAACGATCCGGCCGATCCGCCCGTAGCCCCAGATGCCGAGCGTGCGCTCCTTCAGCACCATGCCGAGGCCGAAATTGGCCGGCATCGAGGCCGAGCGCA
>JBDSAB010000285.1:0-3394 GCA_039922395.1 Caldimonas sp. | reverse complement strand
AAGAGCGGCATCGCGGTGCGCTTTCCGCGCATGCTGCGGATTCGCGCCGACAAGCCGCTGCGCGAGGCCGATACCCTGCAGACGCTCGAGGCGCTGCTGCGGCTCGCAGCCTGAAGGGCGCGACGCCGTCAATGAGGGGATAGCGGCGCCAACGCCGCGCGCAACGACGGCGCCGCGCGCAGCGCGCCAACCTCGATCCGGTTCCAGTTGCGCAAGGTCGTCTCGCTGAAGCCGCGCATGAATGCGGCGTCATCGGCGTCGAGCGCGACCAGGGCCTCGATCGCTGCGGCCATCACGACCTCAGAGGCGCGCGCGTTGTTGCCGTCGTCCATCTTGATCGCGACGCCGAGCCCGCGTTCCGGCAGCGCGGCGCAATAGACGCCCTCCGCGCCGACCTTGCAGAACACGCGCTCACCGAAGCGCTCCATCACGCGCGAGTCGAAGCGTCCGGTGCCGGAGACCATCAGCGGCGCGCGTGCGACCGCCGCGCGCAAGCGACTTGCCGCCTCGGCGTGGCCAGGCCGCAGGCCCTGGCCGGTGCCGACGCGTGCGAAGGCGAGGGCCAGGTTGCGCAGCGGGATCGCGAACGTCGGGATCGAGCAACCGTCGGTCCCGCGTGGCGCCGTGGCCAGATCGAAGTCGGTCGTCGTCTGCAACGCGGCGCTGACTTCGCGCATCACCGGATGGTCCGGCGCAACATAGCCGCGCACGTACGGGCGGAGGTCGGGGCCGCTGTGCAGCGCGCAGGCGAGGCACAGGAACCCGGCGTGCTTGCCCGAGCAGTTGTTGTTGAGCGCAGTTGGCTTGCGACCTTCGGCAGCGAGCGCGCGCGCCGAGTCTTCGTTGTACGGCCAGTGCACCCCGCACTCGAGCGCATCGGCGTCGAGGCCGGCTTTCGCGAGCATGCTCGCCGCCGTCTGCGTGTGCATCGGTTCGCCGCCGTGAGAGGCGCAGGCGAGCGCGAGCTCCGCGTCGCCGAGACCGAGGCGGTCGGCGGCACCGCTCTCGACCAGGGCCAAGGCCTGCAGCACCTTGACCGCGGAGCGTGGAAAGATCGGCCGCTGCACGTCGCCGATCGCCGCGAGCACGGCGCCATCGGCATCGAGCACGGCGAGCGCGCCGCGGTGCGCAGACTCGAGCGCGGGGCCGCGCATCACTTCGACAAGAATCGGGTTCATGGGGTCGTATCCAAGGGTTCGCTGGCACTGTAGCGTGCACCGGCAACACGATCGCGCGCTCGTGCGTTGCCGGATCGCATGACGCACGAGCCTCCGTTCGCCGGCCGCATCGCCGGCATCGACTTCACCAGCCGGCCGACGCGACGCAAGCCGGTCACCGTCGCGCTCGGCCATGTCGACGGCTTGGTCGTGACGCTCGACCGCATCGATGCGCACATCGATTTCGACGGCTTTGCCGCGTGGCTGTGCACGCCCGGGCCGTGGGTCGCGGCCTTCGACTTTCCGTTCGGCCTGCCGCGCGAGCTGGTCGAGTCGCTCGGCTGGCCGACCGAATGGCGCGCGCTGATGGCGCGCTATGCGCAGCTCACGCGCGCCGAGATCCGGACCGCGTTCGCGGCGTTCTGCGCGAGGCGCCCGCCCGGCTCGAAGTTCGCGCACCGTGGCTGCGACGGGCCGGCCGGATCGTCACCGTCGATGAAGTGGGTCAATCCGCCGGTCGCCTACATGCTGCATGCGGGCATCACCTTGCTGATCGATGCCGGCGTGCATCTGCCACATCTGCATCCCGGCGACCGCGACCGCGTGGCGCTCGAAGGCTATCCCGGGCTGCTGGCGCGCGAGCTGATCGGCCGGCGCTCGTACAAAAGCGACACGCGCGCGAAGCAGACGGCCGAACGCGAAACGGCGCGCCGCGATCTGATCGAGGGGCTGACGGCCGGCCGCAGCCGGCTCGGCCTTCGACTCGAACTCTCGCCGGCGCAGCGCGAGGCGCTGATCGCCGATGCGACCGCCGACCGGCTCGACGCGGTGCTGTGCCTGATGCAGGCCGGCTGGGCCGCCGCGCGTCCGAATCACGGGCTGCCGGCCGACGCCGACGCGCTCGAAGGCTGGATCGTGACGGCTCCGTTCGTCAGTCGGCCTTGAAGCCCGAAGCCTTGACGACAGGCGACCAGCGCGCGCTGTCCTGGGCCATCCGCGCGCTCAGATCGGCCGGCGTGCCGCCGGTCGGCTCGAGGCCAAGCTTCGAGAAGCGTTCGCGCAGCTCGGGCACCGCGAGCGCCTTGTTGATCGACGCGTTCAGCTGGCGCACGGTCGCGTCCGGCGTCTTCGCCGGCGCGTAGACGGCGAACCAGCTGGTGCCCTCGACACCCTTGAGGCCGCCCTCGCCGAAAGTCGGCACCTCGGGCAACAGCGGACTGCGCTGCGCCCCCGATGTCGCGATCAAACGGATCTTGCCGGTGCGGTGCAGCTCGATCTGGTCGACCAGCGTGTCGATCCCGCTCGACACCTGATTGCCCATCACCGCGTTCATCAGCGGCCCGCCGCCGTTGTACGGCACGTGGACCAGGTCGACCCCGGCACTGCGCTCGATCATCACGCCGAAGAAGTGCGGCAGACTGCCGGGCGCCGGGCTGCCGTAGTTCGCCATCGGCTTGTTCGCCTTCCACCAGTCGACGAGGTCCTGCACGTTCCTGGCCGGATGGGTGGCGGCGACCGACAGCCCGAACTGGAAGTTGGCGACGTGCGCAACCGGCGCAAAGTCGACCAGCGGGTCGTACGGCAGCTTGGTGAAGACCAGCGGCGCCAGCACCGTGACGACGATCGGCGTCAGCATCAGCAGGCTGCCGTCGGCCGGGCCGTTGCGGATCGCCTCGGCGACGATCCGCCCGCCGGCGCCCGGCCGGTTCTCGACCACGACCGACTGCTTCAGCTCGTCCTTCATCCGATCGGCCAGCAGGCGCGCGGCGATGTCGGCCGAGCCGCCCGGCGCGAAGCCGACCAGCAGGCGCACCGGCTTGTCGACCTGCGCGAATGCCACGGCCGCGGCCGCCCACAACCCGAGCCCGAGGGCGATCTTCTTCAGCGTCTGCATCGATGTCTCCGTTCGTGTGTCGGCGATCCGGGCCGCCGCGCGGCGATTCTCGCTGCTCTGCTATGGTGCCCGTGTGGATTTCGCTTTGTGGTCGGCCATCATCGGCCTGTTGCTGGTGGTGATGGCGCTGAGCGATTCAGTGCTCGCCCGACTGCCGCTCAGCACCTCGATGCTGTACGTGGGGGTCGGCGTCGCCGTCAGCCCGCTGGCCTTCGGTCTGTCGTCGCTGACGCCGACCTCGCACGCCAAGCTCGTCGAGCACACCGCGGAAGTCGTGGTGCTGCTGTCGCTGTTCACCGCCGGCATGAAGATGAGCCTCGGGCTGCGCGACGGGCGCTGGCTG
>JBDSAB010000284.1:0-3423 GCA_039922395.1 Caldimonas sp. | reverse complement strand
GACCACCAGGGCCGGCCGGCGCTCGGCGTCGCGTCGAACTACGTGTGCGACCTGAAGGTCGGCGACACGGTCAAGGTGATCGGCCCGTTCGGGCAGAGCTTCCTGATGCCGAACCACCCGAAGTCGCACATCGTGATGATCTGCACCGGCACCGGCTCGGCACCGATGCGCGCGATGACCGAGTGGCGCCGGCGCTTGCGCAAGACCGGCAAGTTCGAGGGTGGCAAGCTGATGCTGTTCTTCGGCGCGCGCACCCGCGAGGAACTGCCTTACTTCGGACCGCTGCAATCGCTGCCGAAGGACTTCATCGACATCAACTTCGCGTTCTCGCGCACGGCGGGCCAGCCGAAACGCTACGTGCAGCACCTGATCCATGAGCGCGCGACGGATCTCGCGCCGCTGCTCGCCGATCCGAATGCCCACTTCTACGTCTGTGGACTGAAGGCGATGGAGGAGGGCGTGGTGCTGGCGCTGCGCGATGTCGCGGTCGGCGCCAATCTCGACTGGGACGGCACGATCGGCCCGGCGCTGAAACGCGAAGGCCGGCTCCACCTCGAGACGTACTGAGCGCGGCTGGTCGCAGGGCCACCTGCACTCAGGACGCAGCGCCGATCAGGCGCCCGGCGGCGCTTCGAACGTGCGCTTCGCGATCTCGTCGTCGGAGGCGTGGATCAGGTCCTTCGCGAGCTCGTCGGTCACCACCGCGCGCACCGCCGCGTCGAGCTCCTGGCGCAGATAGCCGAGGAAGCGCGGCGCCGCGATGATGCGCAGCGTCGCGTAGCGCTTCTGCTGCAGGGCCGTCGCGAGGTGCTGCGCGACGCGCCGTGCGAACGCGCGGGCCTCGAGGTGCCGGTTCTCGGTGCCGGCTGATGCCGTCAGGCTCGCGCCGCCGGCTCCGCCGCGCGCGCCGCCCTGGCCGCCGTCGTTCGAGACGCGGCCACCGCGCCGGCCGGCGTCGTTGACGTGCAGGTCGCCCTCCTTCGCGTGCGCCGCCGGGTCGGTCAGCGCCTCGACGGGGTCGAGGGTGCCGGGCGCGTCGGTGGTCGTCAGGATGCGGGCGATCGCCTCGTCGGCGACCACCACCCAGCCGATGCCCTGGCCTCCGCGCGGCGTCACACCGCGGTTCGCCCACTTGCCGTCGTCGGACCGCGAGTCGGGGCCGGCTGCGGCGTCGCTCCGGGCGGTGTTGGTGTCGGATTGCGGGCGCGGGTCGTTGGGCTGGGCCATCGTTGTCTCCAGGGTGGTCGAATGCCGAGGCGGTGCAATCGACATACCCGCCGCGCCGGTGGGTTCGACCACGGCTGCCGACGCGGGGGCGGACGGCCCGGCGCCGGACGTCGCCGCGCCGCAAACGCCGCGTCGCACAACGGCGTACCGCATTCGCCGTACCGACCGTCACGGCGCTGCACGACGCCGCCGGCGGGTATCCAAACACTCAGGCGCTTGCGCGCTCGCAGGGCTGCCATCATTGCGCCCGGTGCACCGCCCCCTCCCTGCATGACGCCCACCGACCCACCGCCGTCCTTCGCCGGCCGACGCCGTGCCATCGGTGCCGGCGCAGCCGCCTTGTCGCTTGCGCTCGGTGCGGCGACTCCGCTCGCGACGCTGGCGGCGTCGCACCGCTCCGGCCGCGACCGGGTCCGGCCGGGCCGGCCCGACTGGCCCGACGCGGCCGCATGGCAGCGCCTCGATACCGCCACTGCCGGCGCTCTCGTCAAGATCGCTTCGCCGTTCGCGGCCTGTCGCGCCGCACCGGACGCCGCGGCGTGCGCCGCACTGTTCAAGGCGCCTGCCAATCCGTGGGCCCTCGGCGACGACGTCGCCCTGACGCAGACGTTCGGCTGGGTCGATGCCTGGAGCTCGGCGCCCAGTCTCTACGCGATCGCCGCGCGGCGCCCTGCCGATGTGGTCGCCGCGGTCAATTTCGCGCGCGAGCGGCGCGTGCGCTTGGTCGTCAAAGGCGGCGGCCACAGCTACCAGGGCACGTCGAACGCGCCCGATTCGCTGCTGGTCTGGACCCGCCGCATGCAGGACGTGACGATGCACGACGCGTTCGTGCCGGCCGGCTGCGCCGGCCGCGTTGCGCCGCAGCGCGCGGTGAGCTGCGGTGCCGGCGCGCTGTGGGCGCACCTCTACGACGCCGTCACGACGCGCGGCGGCGGCTACGTGCAGGGGGGAGGCTGCATGACCGTCGGCGTCGCCGGGCTGGTGCAGAGCGGCGGCTTCGGCAGCTTCTCGAAGGCGTTCGGCACCGCGGCCGGCAATCTGCTCGAGGCCGAGGTCGTCACCGCCGACGGCCAGCTTCGCCTCGCCAATGCCTGCACGAACGCCGATCTGTTCTGGGCTCTGAAAGGTGGGGGCGGCGGCAACTTCGGCATCGTCACGCGGCTGACCTTGCGCGTGCATCCGCTCCCCGAGACCTTCGGCGCGGTCAATTTCACCGTCAAGGCGACCTCCGACGCCGCGTTCCGCAAGCTGATCGGGCTGACGCTCGACTTCTGCGCGAAGGTGCTGGTCGGCCCGAACTGGGGCGAGCAGATCCGGCTGCGCCGCGACAACGCGCTGCAGGTCTCGATGGTGTTCCAGGGCCTCACGCGCGGCGCCGCGGTCGCGGCCTGGCAGCCTTTCTTCGACGCGCTCGATGCGGGCTCGAAGGACTTCGATCTCGAGTTCGCGCCGCTGCGCATCGTCTCGACCGATGCGCGCACGTTCTGGTCTCCGACCTTGGTCAAGCGCACGCTCGGCTTCATCAAGCGCGACGACCGGCCGAACGCGCCCGACGTCAACGTCTTCTGGCCCGGCGACCAGGGCCAGGCCGGGCAGATGCTGCATGGCTACGAGTCGCTCTGGCTGCCCGCGGCGTTGCTGCGTGCCGACCGCCGTGCCGCGTTTGCCGAAGCGCTGTTCGCGGCGACCCGCCATTGGGGCGTCTCGCTGCACCTCAACAAGGGCCTCGCCGGCGCGCCGGCCGACGCGATCGCAGCGGCGCGCGACACCGCGACGAACCCGATAGCGCTCGATGCCTTCGCGCTCGCGATCCTCGGCGCGCGCGGCGATCCTGCCTATCCCGGTGTCCGCGGGCACGAGCCCGACGAGGCGCTGGCCCGGCGCCAGGCGATCGCGATCGAGCGCGCCGCGGCGGCGCTGCGCGAGATCGCGCCCGACGGCGGCGCCTACGTCTCGGAGAGCAACTACTTCCAGCGTGACTGGGCACGCGCGTTCTGGGGCACGAACGCGGCGCGGCTGCAGGCGGTCAAGGCGGCGCTCGATCCGGACGGGTTGTTCTTCACCCATCATGGGCCGGGCAGCGAGGGTTGGAGCGCCGACGGCTTCACGCGGGCCGTTTGACGCGCGGACGCTTAAGAGATCGCCCAGCGGGCCGCCGGCCGTTCCCACGGCGACACGTCCTCACGACGACTCACA
>JBDSAB010000283.1:0-14012 GCA_039922395.1 Caldimonas sp. | reverse complement strand
CTCGGCGAGGTGCACGCAAGCCCGACCGCCGTCGTGACGCTGCGCAGCCGGTTTGGCGGCGAACGCATCGTCGACATGCCGATCGGTGAGCAACTGCCACGAATTTGCTGAACGCAAGATTGGTTGCACTGCTGTCGGCGTGGCCAACGACGGGCTTTTCGCTCTTCTAGCCGCATCTGTGCGAGTCGCCCGAACCGTTGCGCTAAGACCGATGCGTCGCTGCCGACGGCTCGCGCAACGCACCGCCTTTGCGATTTACTGGGGCCAGACCATCGGCGTCAGCTGCGCCCTATGACGTCGTAAGTGTGTGACGTGGTCCAAGACAGTACTTTACGAAGATCGGACTTGATCGCTCCGAAACCCGTGCACCACAGCGATCTTTGCGGGATCACGACAAGCGGCATCGGTCGAAAAAAAGCCTTCGCCTTTTGACCGTCCTCCGCGATCCGCAGAATTCACGCCGGATTCACATGCTGGATTCTCATGAAAAACATTGCCAAGACATGATGGGGGAACCGGTGGGGCACCAAAAATGCCCCCAACCGGCGCAGAACGGTTCAGGCGGCCTTGGCAGTCGCAGTGGCCTTGCGGGCCACACGGCGCGCGGCGTTCGAGGTCTTGGTGGCGGTCGAAGCGACGGCCTTGCTGACCTGCCTCGTGGTGGCCTTGACTACACGCTTGCGCGTGGCGGCGGCTTCACGCGTCACGGTGTTCAGCTTGCGCGAGGCCACGGCCTTGGCCGGCATGGCCTTTCCCGACACGCGCTTGACCAGCTCGCTGCTGCCCTGCTCGATACGGCCCACCACTTGGCTGACGACATTCGCGGCCGGCAGGGCCGCACGGTTCAGCACCTCCAGCGCGCCCAGGTTCGATGCGGTGTCAAGACGCTCGGCATTCGACGCAACCAGGCTCACGCCCTTTGAGGCCAGATCGACGGCCACGCCGACCGCGGTTTCGGCGCGCCCGGTGCCGAAGTGCAGACCCTTCGTGTAGTAGCCGCTGACACGCTCTTGCGTGCCGATCAGGTTGTCCCGCACTTGTTTGCTCAGGCGCGCCGCGCCGCGGTTGACAGCGGACTCGAAGCGCCGGTCGAGAAAACCGATCACGCGCTCGCCGCCGAAACGGTAGCTGTTGATGACGTTGATGGCGGTGATGCCATAGGACTCGATGACATCGTTGGCAACGGTGGACAGGTTCTTGGTGGACATGGAAGGCTCCAGAGCTTGGGTTTTGACGGACCCGACTGTCGAGGCTGCTTCTTGCACACCGCCTTCAATCAGGACTGCAGCGAATGTGCCCGCAAGGCGTAGAGGGCGCACCTCAATTCCCGGGTTTTCCCTAGAGCGGCACGTCTAGGATGGCGTCGCCGCGCGCTCGCCGGTGGCGCGATACTGTCCAGCAGATCGGCCAGCGTGTCCGGCATCGATGTGCGGGATGTGGCTGGTGGGCGGCGCGCTGACCTGGGAGCGTGGGCGTCTCGACGCCGATCGGCATGCGGCCTCGATCAGTGTCGCTGGAAGCGCGCCTTCACCCGCCGCGCCGGGCGCCGAGGCGCTGCAGGATGTCGGGCGGCATGAAGTTGTTCTCGCTCGTCTTGTCGGCCTCGACGAGCTCGACGATGCGCTGCACTACGTCGGCCGGGTCCATCTGGCCGGTCTTGACCCTGCTGCCGACCGCCTGGAACATCGCCTTGGACGGGGCATTGAGCGACGCCTCGCCAAACCAGGCCCACATCGAGTCGGCCATGGTGTCGTTGAAGCCGGTGAGGTAGGGGCCCGGGTTGAGCAGCGTGACATCGACGCCCTGGCCGGCGAGTTCGGCGCGCAGCGTCTTGCCCATCGCCTCGAGCGCATGCTTGCTCATCGAATAGGGGCCGAACGACGGCGCCGCCAGCACACCGGCGATCGACGAGACGATGATGATCCGCCCGGCGCCCTTGGCGATCATCCCGGGCACGGCAGCCTGGGTGACCGCGAGGGTGCCGAAGACATTCACCTCGAAGACGCGCCGCACCACGGCCATCGGCACATCGACCAGCGGCCCGGTCTGCCCTGCGCCGGCATTGTCGACGAGCACGTCGATGTCCCACCCGCGCACCTTGTCGACGTCGCTGCAGGTGATGTCAAGCTTCTCGACGCGCAGCGACGGCGCCTCGGCGCGCAGCGCCGCTGCCTGGGCTTCGGTCTCGGTGGTGGCAATGACGCCATGTCCGCGTGCGGCGAGCGCCACACTGGCCCCTTTGCCGAAACCGGAACCCGCACCCGTGATCAGTACCGATTTCGGCATCGTCGCTTCCGCTGTCGTGAATGGCAATCGAGTATCGCCCGGATCGCCGCATCCCGCGGCGCCCACTGGCATCGCGCGCAGGGATCACGCGCTCACATCCCGGCGTAATTCGGCCCACCACCGCCCTCCGGCGTGACCCACACGATGTTCTGGCTCGGGTCCTTGATGTCGCAGGTCTTGCAGTGAACGCAGTTCTGGGCGTTGATCTGCAGCCGCTCGGTGCCGTTGTCGTCGACGAACTCGTAGACCCCGGCGGGGCAATAGCGGCTCTCGGGGCCGGCGTACTTCGCCAGGTTGACCTTCACGGGCACGCTCGCGTCCTTCAGCGTCAGATGCGGTGGCTGGTCCTCGGCGTGGTTGGTGTTGCTGACGAAGACGCTCGAGAGGCGGTCGAAGCTGATCTTGCCGTCCGGCTTCGGATAGACGATCGGCTTGCACTCGGCGGCCGGCTTCAGAAAGAGATGATCTGCCTGCTTGCGATGGATCGTCCACGGCGGCGACTTGATGCCCAGCCGAGGCAGCAGCCACTGCTCGATGCCGGTCATGAGCGAGCCGATCAGGAAGCCCTTCTTGAACCACTGCTTGAAGTTGCGCGAGCGATCGAGCTCGGCGCGGAGCCAGCTTTTCTCGAACGCCTTCGGATAGGCGACGAGCTCGTCGTGCTGCCGTCCGGCGACGAGCGCGTCGAACGCCGCCTCGGCCGCGAGCATGCCGGTCTTGATCGCGGCGTGGCTGCCCTTGATGCGGCTGGCGTTGAGGTAGCCCGCTTCGCAGCCGACGAAGACGCCGCCGGGGAACACGGTCTTAGGCAGGCTCAGGATGCCGCCGGCGGTGATCGAGCGGGCGCCGTAGCCGAGGCGCTTGCCGCCTTCGAGCGTCTTTCGGATCTCGGGGTGCGTCTTCCAGCGCTGGAACTCCTCGAACGGACTCAGGTAGGGATTGTCATAGTCGAGGCCGACGACGAAGCCGAGCTCGACCTGGCCGCCGTCGAGGTGATAGAGAAAGGAGCCGCCGTAGGTCGAGTTGTCGAGCGGCCAGCCGCCGGTGTGCAGCGCCAGGCCGGGCTCGGCCTTCCCGGCCGCCACCTCCCAGAGCTCCTTCAGGCCGATGCCGTAGCTTTGGGGATCGCGCCCCTCGTCCAGCTTGAAGCGGGCGATCAGCTGGCGACCGAGGCTGCCGCGCGAGCCTTCGGCGAAGACGGTGTATTTCCCGTGCAACTCCATGCCGAGCTGGAAATCGCCCGTCGGCTCGCCGTCCTTGCCGATGCCCAGGTTGCCGGTGGCGACACCCTTGACCGAGCCGTCATCGGCGTAGAGCACCTCGGCCGCGGGAAAGCCGGGGAAGATCTCGACGCCGAGCGCCTCGGCCTGCGGCGCGAGCCAGCGAACGACGTTGCCGAGGCTCACGATGTAGTTGCCGTGGTTCTGGAAGCAGTCGGGCAGGAGCGCGTCGGGCGTCTTCGTCGCGCCGGTCTCGGAGAGGATGAGGAAGCGATCGGCCGTTACCAGTTGGTTGAGCGGCGCGCCTTTCTCCTTCCAGTCGGGGATCAGCTCGGTGATCGCGCGCGGGTCCATGATCGCGCCCGACAGGATGTGAGCGCCGGGCTCCGAACCCTTCTCGAGGACGACGACCGAGACCTCGTGCTTGCGCTCGGCGGCGAGCTGCTTCAGGCGAATCGCCGTCGCCAGGCCCGCCGGCCCGGCACCGACGATGACCACGTCGTACTCCATCGCTTCGCGCGGACCGAACCGTTCGAGAATCTGCAGCGGCGGCATCAAGTCGCTCCTTCGATTGCCATCAATTGCTTCATCGGTCGGTCACTCGACCGCCTCGGTTCGTGTGGCCCGGCATGCGACCGGCCACCGGGTGGATCGCATACTTCACGGTCACGCCCTTGGCGACGAGCTCTTTCACCGGGCAGCCAAAAGGCACCGGCGCGGCCGGTGGTCCTGGCGCCGGCCGCGATGTAGGCCTCGTCGGTCACGCAGGCGGCGACACCGGCGCCCGACTGCACGCCGATCGCCTAACGTTGGGCTCGAGCTTCCTGGCGGTCTCGGGCGTGCCGGATACACGCGCTGCGCTGGCCGCTGTCTCGAGCGGCACACCTTCACGGCGGCAATCCCCTTCACGACGCATGCGCGGCGATGGCGTCGACGATTCGCGGCCACATGGCGATCGGCACCGCGTGGCCCATGCCTTCGATGATCATCAACCTGGCGTTCGGAATGGAACCGGCGGTGTCGACTCCGCACGCGACCGGCACGAGCGGGTCGACATCGCCATGGATGACGAGCGTCGGCACCCGGACGGAGGCGAGTGCCTCCTTGCGACTGCCGGAGGCGACGATCGCCGTCAGCTGTCGGGCGACGCCGGCCGGGTTCAGGCCGCGGGCGAAGTTCTGCCCGGCGCGTTCCAGATCGCGCGCTTCGTCGAGCGGGAAGCTGCCGGCGCGCAGCACGTTCCAGGTCTGCCGGTAGCTTTGGAAGTAGCCGGCCTGGTCGGTCGGGGTCGGCTTGAACAGCATGGCCAGGCCCTCGGGGGTCGGCGGCGGCAGTCCGGGGGCGCCGGTGGTCGCCATGATCGAGGTCAGCGTGTGCAGACGCGGCGCATGCCGGATCGCGAGCGTCTGCCCGATCGCACCCCCCATCGAAGCGCCCACCACATGGGCCTTGTCGATGCCGAGGGCGTCGAGCTGACCGACCGCATCGTCGGCCATGTCGCTCAGCAGATACGGGGCGGAAACCGGCTTGCCCTGCATCGCTGCCGCAAACGCCGCCAACACGTCCGGCACGCCGGCTTCGGTGCAGCGGGTGGACAGGCCGATGTCGCGGTTGTCGAAGCGGATGACACGGTAGCCACGCGCCGCGAGCAGGACGCAGAACTCGTCGTCCCAGGCGATCATCTGCGACGCCAGACCCATGATGAGCAGGAGCGGCGGCGCAGCCGGATCCCCGAACGTGTCGTAGCACAGCTCGATGCCGTTGGCCTTGGCCATCGCGGGTGTGCGCTGTTCAACTGGCATGCGGAGTCCTCGGGTCACTTGTTGTTTGCGTCCTGAAACGCCATCGCACTTTGAAATGCCGCGGTTACGAACGCCAGACTGGCAGCGAATTGCTGATCGTTCAGGTCGCGCGCGGCGTCATGCATTCGGTAGACATTGGCGAACTCGCGCTCGCGCCCCGCTTGCACGATGAGCTTGCCAATCCCCAGGCTCTCCAGCGTCGCCCACAAGTCCGGGTTGTAGCTTCGCGTCAGTTGCAGCATGAAGCCGAGCGGATCGTTGCGTCCGAGGATCGACGTCAAGCGCAGAATCATCTCGAACGGCAAGACGGCCTTGCCGCTTTCCACCAGCCCGAGAAACGACGGATCTTTCAGATCGAGCGCGGCGCCGAGTTCGTCCAACGAAAGCCCTGCTGCCTGACGCAACTCGCCCATCAAGGAGCCTGCCTTCTCGAGGGCCGCCTTCTGGGCGGGCTTCTTCACCTTCGACTTGGCAACAAAGAAGGAAAGATCGGTCGCCGCTCCCGCCAACCCGAGCGCCGACTCGGCCCAGGCATGGAGTTGGCGCGCCAGCGACAAGACTGACGATTGAACCGAAATGTCCGATTTCGCGAGCGTTGTCGCTGCAGCCGGAGCGGCAGCCTTGCGCGCGGCGTTCCTGCTCTTGCTCGCGTTGACGGTACGCGCGATGACGTGTTTGACCATCGGTCACTCCGCTGAAAGGTCGAAGAGCGCGGGATCGAGGTTGTCTCAACTCTCGGCGTATCGCTCCCGCATCGACTTCTTGTCGAACTTGCCGACGCTGGTTTTCGGCAAAGCGTCGAGAAACAAAATCTTTTCCGGAATGCCGAACTTGGAAATGATCCCCTTGTCCGCGTAGCCTTTGATATGAGCCTTGATCTCGTCCGCGCCGATCTTGGCTGCTGCATCCGGCTTGAGCACGACCAGTGCCATCGGCCGCTCGCCCCACTTAACGTCCTTGACACCGATCACCGCCACCTCGCTCACCGCACGGTGCTGTGAGATCAGGTCCTCCACTTCGAGCGAAGAGATCCATTCGCCACCGGTCTTGATCACGTCCTTGATCCGATCGGTGATCCGCAAATACCCGTCGGCACCCATACTGCCGATGTCGTTGGTGTGCAGGTAGCCGCCCGCCCAGAGCGCTTCCGATGCCTCCGGGTTCTTGAAGTAGCCCTGCGTCAGCCACGGTGCCCGAACCACCACTTCGCCGGCCGCCTTGCCGTCGTGGGGCACGTCGTTCATCTCCGGATCGACGATGCGCAGATCGACCAGCGGAACCGGGCGACCTGCTGTGGTGCGGATGTCGATCTCTTCATCCATGTTGCCGGTCAGCATCGAGGCCGTGAGGTTGGAGCTCGTCAGCAACGGGCAGGTCTCCGACATGCCGTAGCCACAGAAGATGTCGATGCCGCGCTCCATGGCTGTTTTCGCCAAGCTCTTGGGCAGCGCCGCACCGCCGATCACGATCTTCCAGCCGGTCAGATCCACGTCCTTGCTGGCGGGATGGGTCAGCATCATGTGCAGGATGGTCGGCACGCAGTGGGAGAAGGTCGCGCCCTCCTTCTGCTTCAATGCCAGCAGGGTCTCCGGCGTGTAGCGGCCCGGGTACACCTGCTTCACGCCCATCAGCGTCGCCGCATACGGGAGCCCCCACGCATGGACGTGGAACATCGGCGTGATCGGCATGTAGACGTCGTCCTGGTGGAAGCGCCCCTGGCTGCTCGACATGGCGAACGTCGCCACATCGACGAGTGTGTGCAGCACCAGTTGCCGATGGCTGAAATAAACGCCCTTGGGTAGTCCGGTGGTCCCGGTGGTGTAGAAGGTCGTCGCACGGGTGTTCTCGTCGAAGTCCGCAAAGGCGTAGTCAGGCGAGCCGGACGCCACCAGCTGCTCGTATTCGGAAGCAAACGATATCGAGGCGGCGGGGGCCTCGGCGCTGTCGTTGATCAGCACGAACTTCTGCACTGTCTCGAGCTTGTCCTTGAGTCCTTCCAGCATCGGCAGGAACTCGGCGTTGACCAGCACGACCTTGGGCCCGGCGTGGTTGAGCGTGTAGAGCACCTGTTCGGGATTCAGGCGAACGTTTACCGTCTGCAGCACGGCGCCCATCATCGGCACGGCGAAGAAGCACTCCAGATAACGATGGCTGTCCCAGTCCATCACCGCCACCGTATCGCCGTGCCCAACGCCCAGCGAGGCCAGCCCGCTCGCCAGGCGGCCGATCCGATCATTCAGGGTGCGGTAGTTGTAGCGCTTCAGTTCCCGGTAGACGATTTCCTGCTCCGGGGCGTGGGCCAACGGCGTGAGCAGGAGTTGCTTGACGAGCAGTGGGTAGGCGTAAGCCGATGCTGTGCGTTCGATGAGATCTTGTGACATGAGGTGCTCCATTGAGCGTTGCCGATCAGCCCGAGTCGGGGAGCCCGTAGGCTTCCATCTGCGCCTGAAACCTGGCCACGTCGTGGCTCAGGATCACGATGTCGTGCTTGTTTCCGTCCCGATCCTTGACATGGTCGTGCAGCAACGCTTCGGCACGAAAACCCAGGCCCTCAAAGACCGCGATCGCGCCGCGCTGATCCACGGTCATCTGGGCCATGAGTTTTTCCAGACCCATTTCGAGCGCGATGGCGAAGCTTTCCTGAGTCAACTTCTGCCCGAGCCCCTTGCCCCGCATGTCCGGATCGACGATCACGCGCAACTCACCCACGTGGCGTGACCACGACAAGGGGTCGCGCACGACGTTCGCGCAGCCGAGCACCGCACCGCCTCTTGTTGCGAGCACCGTGACGATGGTGCCGGCTCGGGACGCCTGCATCCAGGCGTCCACGACCTTGGGCTGGCTGATGTCGCGGCGCAGGAACAGCAGGTCATGCGCGGACAGCTTTCGCGCGACGGCGAGAACTGCCGTCTCATCCCCGGGCGCCAACAGCCGCAATTCGACATCGCCGCCGTCACAAACCATCGTGCGCGGATAGGACCGAACGAATTGGTTCGTCATGTGGAACGCTCCTGTAACCATGCGTCAAGGTTCGGCCACAGCCGCTTGACTGCGTTGGGGCCGGCCACGAGGCTGACGTGGCCACCCTTCAAAACGATTTCTTCCTTGTCCTTGGAACCGACGTTCGCGATCAGCGGCTTGGCCGCGTCGTAGGGCACGATGTGATCGTGCTGCGCGATGGCATGCAGCACCGGCACCTTGATGTTGCCGAGGTCCACGCGCCGTCCGCCCAGCACCAACTCACCCTTGTACAGACTGTTGTTCCACATGAATTCCTTGGTCGTCTGCCGGAAGAACTCGCCCGGCAGCGGCAGGATGTCGGTCGCCCAGCGGTCGAACATACGGTACGACTTGACGAATTCGTCGTTCCAGATGTTGTCCCAGAGCTTCACCATGCCGGCACCGCGGTCCGCCGGACGCAGCATGTCGAACGACGCCAAGATCATTTCGGGGGGCGTGTTGCCCATCGTGTCGACGAGCCGGTCGACGTCGAAGTGGCGCTTGTCGCTCCACTTGTTGAACAACTTCATCTCGGTGAAGTCGATCGGCGTGGTGAACAAGGCGAGATTCTTGACCGGGCCTTTCGTGTGCAGAGCGGTATAGATCGTCGAGAGCACGCCGCCCATGCAATAGCCCAGCAGGCTCACGTCTTCTTCGCCAGAGGCCTGCTGCACACGGGCGATGCAATCGGGGATGAAATCGAGCGTGTAGTCCTCCAGGCGCAGCTGTTTCTCGTCAGGCCGGGGTGGGTTCCAGTCGATCACGAAGACGTCGTATCCTTGCGTAAGCAGGAACTCGACCAGGCTTTGGCCTGGCGCCAGGTCCAGGATGTAGCCGCGGTTGGTGACCGCCATCACGAGCAGGAGCGGTACCCGGTAGATTTCGTCCACCAGCGGTCGGTAGTGGTACAGCCCCAAAGTCCCGCGCTGATGAATCACATCCCTCGGAGTGGCGCCTACGGTGGGGCCGGACGCCGCGAGGTATTCGACCCCTTTCATGCCGCGCTGCAAGGCATGGTCGATCTCCGCCCGAATGCGGCTTCGCGTCGATGCGGTGTCTTCGTTCATCGCGCGGCCTTCCTGCTCTTGCGCGGGACGACGGGCGCCGGGGCCACCGCGACCGGCTTCCGCACCGGGGGTTTCCTAGTCCTCGACGGCGCAGGCAAGGGCAACCCCGCATTGCCCAAAGGCTGCCCACCCGCGAGCCGATCGAGGGTGGCTGAGATCGCGATCAGGCGATCCTCAATCGTTTGCAGCCGTTCGCCGAGCGCCTGGACGTCGGGACGGGTCGGCAGGTTCAACGCTTCGAAGTAGCGTTGCATCAGCTCCTTCGTTATCTTCTTCGTGACCAGCGTCGCGCTCAGGGTCTCGTTCATCCCCTTGGCGACCTCATCCGACTTCATGCCCTGGTTGGCGAACTCGTTAACGCCCTTTTCCACCTGCGACACCAGGTCGCGCCAGAATGCGAACGGATCCAGCGATGGAAGCTCTGCCATCACGACACTCCTGCCTGCGTTCGATGTTTCATTGCCGAATTGAGTGTGGCGACTGCTAAACCTCCAGCCACTCCTTGCGCACCTTCTCGTTCTGCTTCAGCCCGTCCGGGGTGCCCTCGTACACGATCCTGCCGTGACCCATCACGTAGAGCCGCTGCGAGATGCGCATGGCAATGTCGAGCTTCTGTTCCACCAGCAGAATGGCAATGCCGCGCTTGGCGATCTCATCGAGCAGGTTGCCCACTTGCTGCACGATCTTCGGAGCGAGCCCCTCGGTGGGCTCGTCGATCATCACGAATTCCGGACCGCCCATCAGAGTGCGGCACAAGGTCAGCATCTGCTGCTCGCCGCCCGACATCACACCGGCGGCCGTGTCGGCACGCTCGCGCATGCGCGGGAAGATGTCGAACGTATCCTCCATCGACCAGCGGCTCTTGCCGCCGTGTCGCTTCTCGCCCAGCAGCAGGTTCTGCCGCACGGTGAGCGTCGGGAAGACGTCGCGATGTTCCGGCACGTAGCCGACGCCGCGGTGAGGGATTTCGTGCGGCTTCAGGCCGAGCAGCTCCTGATCATTGAAGCGGATCGATCCGCGGGCGTGCACCTGTCCCATCACCGCCTTGAGCGTGGTCGAGCGGCCCACGCCATTGCGCCCGAGGAGACTGACGATTTCCCCCTTGCCGACCTGCAGGGTCACGCCGTGCAGGATGTGGCTCTTGCCGTAGAAGGCATGCAGATCCTTGATCTCAAGCATGACCCGTCCCCAGGTAGGCTTCCTGCACCGCCGCGTTGCCACGGATGTTGGTCGGCACGTCGCTGGCAATGACCTGCCCATAGACCAGCACCGAAATGCGGTCGGCAAGATTGAACACCACGCCCATGTCGTGCTCCACCATGACCAGCGTGCGGCCCTCGGTCATCTTGCGAATCAGCGCGATGGCTTCGTCGGTCTCGGAATGACTCATGCCGGCGGTGGGTTCGTCGAGCAGAATCACGCTCGCACCGCTCGCCACCGTGACGCCGATCTCGAGCGCCCGCAGTTCCGCATAAGAAAGGACGCCAGCGAGGACGTCGCGACGCTTCTTCAGCCCGATCTCCTCGACCACCTTGTCGGCCCGCTCGTTCACCTCTTTGAGCTGCGACAGCCGCTGCCAGAACGAATATTTGTAGCCGGCGGTCCAGAGCAGAGAACAACGGATGTTCTCGAAAACCGACAGGCGCGCAAAGACATTGGTGACCTGGAAGCTGCGCGACAGGCCCTTGCGGTTGATCTGAAACGGCTCCTGCCCCACGACGCTCTCGCCGTTCAACAGAATCTCGCCCGAAGTGACCGGAATGCGCCCACTGATGAGGTGGAACAAGGTCGACTTGCCCGCGCCGTTGGGGCCGATCAAGGCGTGCCGCTCGCCCGCCTTGATTTGCAGCTCGACGCCGCGGATGATTTCGGTCTTGCCGAAGTGCTTGTGCAAGCCCTTGATTTCGATCGCCAGTGCGGTCATGGCTTCGCCTCCTCGGCCGCTTCCAGCAATGGCATGCTTTCCATGGCCTCGTCGTCCGAGTCGTCACCCGCAGGCGACGTGTGCAGTGCGGCGGTCACCGTCGACCACGCATCGGAGACCCGCGTCGCAGCCAGACGCATGAGCCAGGCGCCAACCGCTACCAGCAGCGCTACGACGATCCAGGGTAGCGCACTTCGCGGATCGATCGCGATGCCGAACACCGACATGGTCGACGCCGCCCCTGATCGGGACAGGTGGTAGCTCATCTCGACCAACCCGATCGCGCCCAGCAGCATGACGCCGCCCGCGAGCCCGGCAAAAACATAGCCGGGCAACAAGACCTTGAACAGCCGCTTGCGCTCGAGCAGCGGTGCGTGCATCACGACGAGGCTGGAGATACCGCCCGGCGCAAACATCACCATCACGAGGAACAGCAGGCCGAAATAGAACACCCAGGCGTTGGTGATTTCGGACAGCACGGTCTCCAGCAGCGTGACGACGACGGCCCCGATGATCGGCCCGAAGAACTGTCCCACACCACCTATGAATGCCATCAGCAAGACAGCGCCCGAGGTGTGCGCCGTGACCGTCTCGACCGTGACGATCTCGAAGTTGATCGCCACCAGACCACCGGAAACGCCGGCGAAGAAACCCGCCAGCGACAAGGTCATGAAGCGCACCAGGTGGGTGTCGTAGCCGATGAACTGCACCCGCTCCGGGTTGTCGCGCACCGCATTCGACATCCTGCCCAGCGGTGTGCGGGTGATGTAGTACATGCCGAGCGCGCAGACCAGGGTCCAGCCTGCGATCAGGTAGTAGACCTGTCGCTGCGAGCCATAGGTAATGCCGAACCAGCTTTCGCCCGCGACGCGATTGCCCGCCACGCCAGCCTCGCCGCCGAAGAAGGCGGGGATCAACAGCACGCAGGCTGTCACGAGCTCGCCGATGCCGAGCGAGATCATTGCGAAGGGCGTGCCTGAACGCTTGGTCGTGACCCAACCGAGCAGCAGGCTGAAGAACAAGCCGGCGATGCCACCGATCAGCGGCAGCAACGTGACCGGGAAGGGAAACGAGCCGCTGCCGATGGCGTTGAGCGCGTGGATCGCGAAATACGCGCCGAGGCCCGAATACACCGCGTGCCCGAACGAGAGCATCCCGCCCTGGCCGAGCAACATGTTGAACGACAGGGCGAAGATGATCGAGATGCCCATGCGCGACAACAGCGACAGGCTGAAGTCACTGGAAAAGATCATCGGGAGCACGATCAACGTTGCGGCGAAGCCGGCCCAGGCCGCCAATCGCCCGGTGAATTTCAGTGCCATGTCAGCCCTCCCGGGTGCCCATCAGGCCCTTCGGCCGGACGATGAGCATCAGCACCAGCAGCAGGTACGGCAGGATCGGCGCGAGCCGCGATATCTTCAGCGCAGCGATCTGCGACACGACGGGCCCGCCTGTCAACGATCCCAAGAAGCTCAGCGGCTGAAAATCAAGTCCGACCGAGAAGGTCTGCATCACGCCGATGATGAGCGACGCAATGAACGCTCCCGCCAGTGAACCCATGCCGCCGACGACGACGACCACGAAGATGATGCTGCCCACCGCAGCGGCCATGGCGGGTTCGGTCACGAACGCGTTGCCGCCGATCACCCCCGCCAGGCCGGCTAGCGCACAGCCACCGCCAAACACCAGCATGAAGACTCGCGGCACGTTATGGCCCAGCGCCTCGACCATCTGCGGGTGGGTCAGGGCGGCCTGGATGATGAGGCCGACACGCGTCTTGGTCAGGCCCAGGTACATGGCCAACAGCATGCTTAGAGAGACCAGCATCATGAAACCGCGGTAGGCCGGGTAGTCCGTCGAGAACAGGGTGAACAGCGGCCCGTCGAGCCCGGCCGGTACCTTGTAGTCCACCGCGGACCGGCCCCAGATGAGTTGCACTGCCTCACCGAGCAGGAAGGCCAGCCCAAACGTGAACAGCAACTCGGCCACATGGCCGAACTTGTGCACCCTGCGCAGGCCATAGCGCTCCACCAAGGCACCGACGACGCCGACCAATATCGGCGCGAACACGAGTGCCGGCCAGAAGCCGATCTGAGTGCTGATCTGATAGGCGAAGTAGGCTCCCAGCATGTAGAAGCTGGCGTGGGCGAAGTTCAGGACACCCATCATCCCGAAAATCAGCGTGAGGCCCACCGAGAGCAGGAACAGCAGCAACCCATAGGAGATGCCGTTCAGCAGGGAAAACAAGATGAACTCCATGCGGGCCACCTCTCATTCTGGTTCGTTGGCGCACAGACGGTACGCGCTGCCGCCCAACTACTGCGACGACACAAGGCCGCGCAGCTAGAAGGGCTCGCGGAGCACTCCCGGAGACGCTGCTATTTCGGACGTTGCATCTTGCAGGTCGTCGGCAGCGTAATGTCTTTCGCAGGGATCATCGCGTCGGCCCTGAGGCCGTAGGGGCTCGCTTCGAAGGGAAGTTTGACGCCCGGCTTGCCGACCTTTTCCATCGTGAACATGTACATGTTCTGCAGCAGCTGGTGATCGTCCTTGCGCATCGTGACATCGCCCAGCGCCCCTTTGTAGGTCATGCCCTCGAGCGCGTAGGCAACCTTCGTCGGGTCGGTCGACTTGGCCTGTTCCATGGCCTTTGCAAGCATCTCCAGGCCGGGCTTGATCCGGTAGAAGATGAACTCATCTTTCGCTTCGGGGT
>JBDSAB010000282.1:0-7443 GCA_039922395.1 Caldimonas sp. | reverse complement strand
GCGATCGGCACGCTCGCGACGATGTCAGGCATGGGCGGCCTCGCTGCGCGTCGAGCCGGCCGCGGCCGACGACGGATTCTCGCGATGGTGGATGATCGAGAGCACCTCCTCGCGCAGCGCGATGAAGGCCGGCTCCGACTTGACCCGGCGCGAATCGCCATGGTCGAGGAACTGGCGCGAGAACGGCACGTCGTCGTAGACATGCGAGATGCGACCGGGGCTCGGGCTCATCACGATCAGGCGGGTCGCGAGGAACAGCGCCTCCTCGACCGAGTGGGTGATGAAGAAGACCATCTTGTGGGTCGCGGCCCACGCGTGCAGCAGGATCTCCTGCACCGATTCGCGGGTGAACGCGTCGAGCGCGCCCATCGGCTCGTCCATCAGCAGCACCGCCGGGTCGGAGGCGAGCGCCCGCGCGATGCCGACCCGCTGCTGCATGCCGCCCGAGAGCTCGTAGACCGCGCGGTCGCCGTACTGCTCGAGGCCGACCAGCGCCAGCTTCTCGTCGGCAGCGCGGCAGCGCGCGGCCCGATCGACGCCACGCAGGCGCTGGCCGAGCGCGACGTTGTCGCGCACGTTCAGCCACGGCATCAGCGCGTGCTTCTGGAACACGACGCCGCGGTCGGCGCCGGGCCCCGACACCGGCCGGCCGTCGAGCAGGATCTGCCCGGTCGACGGCGGCAGGAAGCCGGCGATGCAGTTCAGCAGGGTCGTCTTGCCGCAGCCCGACGCGCCGAGCGCGACGACGAAATCGCCGTCGCGGATCGTCAGGTTGACCGGCGCCAGCGCCTGCAGCGTGCCGCCCTTGACGGCGTAGTTGACGGTCAAGTCGCGGATGTCGAGCGTCGGCATGGCGGCGGGCCGGTGAAAACGAGCTACTTGCCCATCGCCTTCTGCAGATAGGTCGTCGTCACGTAGTCGGCGTAGCTCGGCTTGACCTCCTGGATGCGGCCCTGCTCCTTCAGGAACGCGGCCGTGTTCGACAGCGCCTTCGCGGCGCCGCCGCCGAGCCAGGTGGCCGACATCTGTTCCTCCATCGACGGCAGCTTGTAGAGCTTCATCGCGGCCGGCACTTCCTTGGCATCGGCCTTGCTCCACTTGGCGACCGCCTTGACCTGCGCCGAATCGGCCGTCCACTGGGCGGCATTGGCGCGGTAGTCGGCATCGGCCTTCGCGAGCACCTTGATCAACCCGACCATGAAGGCCTCGTTCGCGGCAGCCCACTTCGAGTCGACGACGAGGCCGTCGAAGGTCGGGTAGCCCTTCTTGCCGATCGAGCCCGAGGTGGCGAGCGTCTTGCCGTTGGCCTTGATCTTCGAGAGCACCGGATCCCAGATGAACGCCGCGTCGATGTCGCCGCGCTCCCAGGCGGCCGCGATCTCGGGCGGCCGCAGGTTCATCACGTTGACCGTCTTGGTGTCGACGCCCTCGCCCTTCATCTCGGCCATCAGCTGGTAGTGCGAGGTCGAGACGAACGGCGTCGCGACCTTCTTGCCCTTCAGGTCCTTCACCGAATTGACGCCCGAGCCGTTGCGGGCGACGAGCGCTTCGGCGTCGGCGATGTCGTCGAGGATCCAGAACAGCTTGATGTCCTGGCCCTGGCTCGCCGCCGCGGTGATGCCGGCCGAGCCGACCTCGCCGATCTTGACGTCGCCCGACGCCATGGCGCGGATCACGTCGCCGCCGCCGCCGAACATGCGCCAGTTGATCTTGTAGCCGGTCGCCTTCTCGAGCTCGCCGGACTCCATCACGGTGCGCAGCGGCACCAGCATGTCCTGGTGCGCAAACGTCACTTCCTTGGTCTGCGCGACGGCGGCGCCGCACGCCACCACCATCGTCGTCAGCGCGGCGAACCAGCGCGGCAACCGTCCATTCAGCGTCATCGTCGAACTCCTTGTTTTCGATTCACGGAAGTGCAGCAAGTGCTGCGCCAGCTTGCAACGGCGACTCTGCACCCAAGGGCAGAGGGCCGGAAGGGCCAGCGTGCGCGCCACGATGGAGCCAGCGCCCCCGGACTTTCCCTCAATCGGGCGTCGCCGCAAGTGCCGGCGCCGGACTCGCCCGCGCCTCGCCGCGCGCCTGCGCGAGCTCGGCGACCGCAAGGCCGAGCGCCCGGATGCCGGCCGCGATCGAGCCGGCCGCGATCGACGACAGGCGGAGGCGAAAGTACGGACACGGGTCGGGTGGGTTCAGGAAGAAGACGTCGCCAGCCTCGATCAGCACGCCGTGGCCGCGCGCTGCGAGCGACAGCTCGGAAGCATCGAGCCAGGCCGGTGCGCGCACCCAGATCGAGCCGCCCCCCTGCGGCAGTTCGAACGCGAAATCGGGCAGGTGCTCGCGCAGCGCCGCGGCAGCCAGCGCGAGCCGCTCCTGCATCGCCGCGTTGACCTTGCGCGCATGCGACTCGTGATGGCCGAGCGACAGGAACAGCGCATAGGCGTGCTGCAGGAACGCGCTCGGATGGCGCAGCATCGCGTGACGCAGCAGGCGGAGCTCGCGGATCAGCGGCGCCGGCGCGACGATGTAGCCGAGGCGCAGCGCCGGCGACAGGCTCTTCGACACCGAGCCGACGTAGATCACACGGTCGCTCCGGTCGAGACTCTTCAGCGCCGGCATCGGTGCGCCGGCGTAGAGGTTCTCGGCCTCGTAGTCGTCCTCGATCACGACGACGTCATGCGCAGCGGCGAACGCGAGCAGGCGGTGCCGGCGCTCGAGGCTCAGGGTCGCGGTGGTCGGGCTCTGATGCGACGGCGTGACATAGAGATAGTCGACCGCCGGCAGGTCGTCGACGACGAGGCCCTCGGCATCGACCGCGACCGCGACCTGGCACGGCGTGCGCAGCGAGAAGCTGTTGCGCGCGTGCGGATGGCCGGGCTCCTCGAGGCCGAGCCGGGTCGACGAGTCGAACAGCGCCTCGGCGAGCAGGTAGTAGGCCTGCTGCGCGCCGACCGTCACGAGGATCTCGTCCTTCGTCGGGAACACGCCGCGCTTCGGGCACAGGCGCAACCGGATCTGCTCGACCAGGTCGGGCACGTCGTCGGTCTCGAAATCGGGCGTCCAGTGCGGCACCTGCGAACGCGCCAGGCTGCGGGCGCAGCACTCGCGGAAGTCCTCGGTCGGGAACAGCTGCGGGTCATAGGTGCCGTAGACGAACGGATACGGATAGCGACGCCACTGGTCGGGCTTCGACAAGGTCGGGCGGCCGTTGAGCGAGCGCAGCACGCGCGCCGACCAGCGCGGCGCGGCGTCGTTCGCGGCGCTGCTGGCGGACGCGGCGGTCGCGGTCGCGGACGGCGTTGCTGCAGCGAGCACCGACGGCGAGATGTGGCGCGCGACGTAGACGCCGCTGCGCGGGCGCGATTCGAGGAAGTCCTCGTCGATCAGCTGCAGGTAGGCCGAGGTCACCGTGTTGCGGCTCAGCCCGAGCAGCCGCGCCAGCTCGCGCGACGACGGCAGAGCCGCACCGGCCGGCAGCCGCCCGTCGAGCACCGCCTGCACGATCGCGAGGCGCAGGCGCCCCTGCAGCGGCAAGGCCGGCTGCGCCGGCAGCTCGAAAAGCTGCGCCCATTGGATCGAGCGGGGGTTCGGCATGCGAAGTGCGGCGCTTCTTGGGTTTAAGGCGCCGGCATGGTCTTGGTCGCGCGCCGGCTCTTCGACGCCGTGATCTCGTTGAGCAGCTGCCTGGCCTTGGGAGACTCGCGCAACAGACGGCCCCCCAGTTCGCGCAGCCGGTCGACCGCTTCGTCCGGCAGGCGAAAGGTGGTCGGAAGGTCCATGAAGTAGCGCCGCTCCGTCGCGTCCGGAATGGCGTCGAAGCTGATGTCGATGGCATCGAATGCGAGCAGCGGCACGGCGGCTTCCGCGGCCTGCTTCGACATGCCCGCCAGGCGCTTTTCTGCCACGTCGAGCTTGCGCCGGTTCTCCCAACGCTGCGCAATGTCCTTCAGCAGCTCGACCGACTCGTACGAGAAGTGGTCGATCGGCACGCTGGACGATTGCAGCAGCTCGGCCACGAAACCCGGCGGCGTCGGGCTGCGGTCCCAGTCGGTCCGTGGCGCGGAGCGCGAGTTGACGACGATGACGACCACGTGGCGCAACTCGTCCCAGCGCACGGCCTGCTGGAACTGAGGGCTGGCCTCGAGCTCCTCGAAAGCCTCGAGCATGCCGCGCAGGCCGAGGTTGTCGGAGATGCCGCCGTCGACGATGTGCAGGTACGGACGTTGGGTGCTGTCTTCGAACGAGAGGATGTCGCGGTAGCGCAGCAGCGCTCGCCCGGCCGGGCGGTTCGGGTTGTCGGTGCGCGCGATGTCGTCGACCCAGGCCGGGTGCGGAGCGCCGCACCGACCGCCATAGTTGCGGTAGGTCACCGGCGAGAGCACCACCGGGACGGCGGACGACGTGGCAGCGGCTCGTGCCAGGCGGACCTTGCCCAGGTCGGAACACAGCAGGTCGAAGTGTTCCTGCGTGAATTCGAACCGCGCACCGGTCGACAGGTCGGTCCCCGAGACCAGCGCAATCGGCGCGTCGCTTTTCAGCAGGTCGTCGAACGTCGCTCCGTTGAAGAGGATCTGGTCGTAGTAGTCGGCGGCGAGTTCCGAGCGGCCATAGCCGTCCGTGGCCAGCTTGCCCCAGGAGCTCGGCTGCAGGGCTCGAGCCAGCAGCTCGCCCTGCACGTCTCGCTTCAGGAATCGAGGCACGAATTCGCTGAACAGCCGCTCGCCGTACAAGGCATAGGCCAGGGCCGTGAAGCTGCCGCCCGATACGCCGGCAATGAGATCGACCTCGTCGATCAGCGGGTGCGTGTCGCCTTGCACCGTGACCTCCGTTCGACGCAATTCCTCGAGCACGCCGTACGCGAGGGCTGCCGCTCGGGTGCCCCCGCCGGAAAACGCCAACAGCACGAGCGATCCCGGGTCGTGGCGCCGCGAGCCGACGGGCTTGAGAAGCCGTGAGAGGCGATAGCCCTCTGCGACGCGAACCTGTTCGATGGGCGGGTTGATCGGCACCACGCCGACGCAGCCGGCGAGCAGCAGGACGAAGGCGACGACGACACCGAGCACCGAGGCGGAGCGGGACGCGTCAGTCATGCCTTGAGTATCCCCAATACCGATCGCGAATGTCGCGCGCCGGGTTCGCGGCGCAAGCGGCACGATCAACGGCGCGGTGCAGGTCCGGTGGATTCACGCACCAGCAGTTCGACCTCGACCTCCGTGGCGGTTTGCACCGGCAGCCGCGCGAGCGCCCCGATCAGTCGGTCGGCGGCGGCATTCCACATCTGTTCGGTCGGCACGTGCACGGTCGTGAGTGCCGGCTGGAGGTGGCGCGCCATCTCGAGGTCGTCGAAACCGACGATGGAGAGCGTCTTCGGCACGGCGATGCCCATCTTCTGGGCCTCGAGCAGTGCGCCGAATGCCAGCACGTCGTTGCCGCACAGCAGCGCGGTGGGCGCCGGCACGGCGGCCATCAAAGCCCGGAAGCCGTCGCGCGCTTCGGCGAGGCCGTAGCGGCGCTCGACCAGATGGCCCTTGCCGAGTCGGAGCCCGGCCTGCTCGAGGGCCTGTCGAACGCCGGCGACGCGCGCGGCAGCGCGGTCGTTGTCGCGGGTGATGCCGGCCAGCATCGCGACGCGTCGATGCCCCAGGTCGAGCAGGTAGCGCACCGCCTGCCCGATCGCCTTGGCGTTGTCGAAGCCGACGCAGACGGTGTCGGCCGGCGCCGGGTACGTCATCACATGGACCGTCGGCAGCGCACGCTGGCGCAGGAACTTGAGCAGCTGCGGGCTCTGGCCGACGCCGCACAGCGCGAGCGCGTCGGCGCCGCGGGTCACCAGGTTCATCGCCTGGCGCGCCTCGGTGTCGACGTCGTAGCCGCTGGTCGCGATCAGCAGTTGCAGCCCGGCATCGGTCAGGCGCCGCTGCAGCGCCTCGATCGCCTTCGCGAAGATCGCGTTGTCGACGGTCGGAAAGACCGCGCCGACCGTGCCGCTGCGATGGAGCATCAGCGCACGCGCCCCCGCATGCGGCACGTAGCCGAGGCGGACCACTGCCTCGGTGACGCGCTGGCGCAGCGCCTCGCGTACCGTGTGCGGCTTGTTCAGGACCCGCGAGACCGTGGCCGTCGAGACGCGCGCGGCGCTGGCGACGTCGTCGATGGTCGGCAACGCGGCGATACGGGACGGCATGGCCCGGACTGTACGCGCTTGCACGATGCATGCGAGCGTCCGATGAATCCGGCTTCTCATAGGGGATATCACTGATCTCCGCGGCTTGACGCCGAGCCGTGGCAAGCCGATTATTCGGCAGATTGTGAAAGCGCTTACACCCATGCTCGGCGTTGTGCCCGCCGCCTCCGCGGCGCCGCGCGCGGCCGACCGACACGCAGCGACCCGTCATCCGCTCGCCCGGCTGGCGCATGCGCTTGCCGTGCTGGCCGGCGTGATCCTGCTCTGGCACCTGCTGACGGCGGTCTTCGGCGTGATCGCGCCGGCGCGCTTCCCGACGCCGGCCGAAGTCGCCGCATCCCTGCAGCAGATCGTCGTCGAGGGCTACAGCAACGCGCGCCTGCACGAGCATGTGCTGCGCAGCGTGCTGCTGGTGACGATGGGCTTCGTCGTGGCATCGTCGTTCGGCGTCGCGCTCGGCCTCGCGATGGGCGCGAGCCGCAAGGTCGAGGCCTTCGTCAATCCGATCTTCCTGCTGCTGCGGCCGATCCCGCCGCTGGCCTGGATCCCGCTCGCGATCGTCTGGCTCGGCCTCGGCGACGCGGCCAAGATCATGGTCATCTTCGTCGCCGCGTTCGTGCCGTCGGTGATCAACAGCTACAGCGGCGTGCGCCAGATCGAGCGGCCGATCTTCGAGGCCAGCGCGATGCTCGACGTCACCGGCTGGCGCTACTGGCGCGAGGTGCTGATCCCGGGCGCGCTGCCGAGCATCTTCACCGGCCTCCGGCTGTCGCTGCAGGCATCGTGGACGACGCTCGTCGCCGCCGAGCTGATCGGCGCGGTCGCCGGCCTCGGCCAGATCCTCAACCAGGCCGCACAGGACATCTACCCGGCGATGATCGTGGTCGGCATGATCAGCGTCGCGCTGAGCGGCTGGCTGATGACGCTCGGCCTGGCCTGGATCGAGCAGCGCGCGATGCCGTGGAGGGTGCGCTGATGCTCGAGCCGCGACTCGAACCGGCGCGCTTCTGGGCCCTCTCGGCGGCCGGCGCGGCGAGCTTCTTCGTGTTCTGGAGCGCCGCGGCGCTGGCCGGGCTGACCTCGCGCGAGTTCTTGCCGGCACCGTGGGACGTCGCCGCGCGCTTCGGCCGGCTGGTGGTCGAGCCGTTCGCCGGCTTCACGTTGTTCCAGCACCTGCTGTCGAGCTTCCAGCGCTTCGCGTTCGGGTTCGTGCTGGCGGTCGCGATCGGTATTCCGCTCGGCCTCCTGATGGCGTGGTTCCG
>JBDSAB010000281.1:0-6454 GCA_039922395.1 Caldimonas sp. | reverse complement strand
TGGTTCGACACGATGACCGCATCGACGCCTTCCTCTTGCGCGGTCCTGGCGTCGTCAGCATTGAGGACGCCCTTGATGACGAGATGGCCGCGCCACTGCTTTCGGATCAGCGCGAAGTGCCGCCAGTTCAAGTGGCCGCGGTCAGAGAAGTCGCGTTCGACATGGGGCGACAGGATCGGCGCGCCGCGTGTCGCATAGTTGTTCTCGAAGTGCAGCATGCCGTGGCGCAGCATCGTCCGCGCGAACGTCCCGAGTGACCAGCGCGGATGCGTGATGCCCTCCCAGGCCAGACGAAGACTCGGACGCAATGGCGTCGAGAACCCCGCCCGCACGTTGTTCTCCCGGTTCGCTGCCACCGGCGTGTCGACCGTCAGTACCAGCGTACCGAACCCGGCACTCGCCACGCGGGCAATCAGTGCCGTGATGTTGGCTTCATCGCCCGGCAGATAGGCCTGAAACCAGGCCTGTCGGCTGACGGCCGCGACCTCTTCGAGCCGGATCAACGATGAGCCGCTCATGATCATCGGCACGCCGGCTCGTGCAGCAGCCGATGCCAGGACGATGTCGCCCCGATAGGCAGTCAGCGCAGACAGGCCCAGCGGCGCAATGCCGAACGGGGCGTTGTATTTCTGGCCGAACAAGGTGCGCTGCGTGCTTCGCCGCGAAATGTCGACCAGCACCCGGGGCACGAAGCGGTACCGACCGAAGCTCTCGCGATTGCCGCGCAGCGACAGATTGGTCTCGGCGGCGCCCGCGATGTAGCCGAACAAGGGGCGCGGCAGGTGGGCGGCGGCGGCCCGTTCGAAGTCATCGAGGCACAAGATCCCGCGCAGCGCGCGCGGCAATTGCTGCATGGGCACACGGGCGGGCAAGCTCGTCTGCAGGGCGTCAGCCACCGGGTGCGCGGCGTTCGAATCCGTAGAGTCGTTCAGGGTTGGTCACCAGCACCTCATGCCGGCTAGCGGCATCCGGCAGCCACTGCGCCAGCAGATCCATCAGTTCTGCGTCGTTGGGCTTCTCGGCTTCGGTGGCGTGCGGCCAGTCGGTTCCCCACAGCAGGCGATCAGGCCTCGCAGCGGCCCAGGCCTCGGCGTGGACCCCGAGTTCAGCAAACGCCGGCCGACTGTGGGAGGCCAGGTAGCCACCGGACAGCTTGACCCAGGTATTGCCGCGCTCGATCAGTCGTTGGATGCAGGCGGCCGCCGACACTTGCTTCGACGGCTGGCTGGCCACGCGGCCCCAGTGGTCGAGCACGACAGGCACCGGCAGGCCCGCGATCAGGTCTTCATGCGCCAACAGTTCGTCGGGAGGAAGATGCAGTTGCACGTGCCAGCCAAACGACCGGACGCGCGAAGCCACCGCAGAAAGCATCCCGATGTGCGTCACTCCGCGCTGCACCAGGTTGAATCGCGCGCCGACAACGCGCTGGGTCGAGAGGTCCTGCAATTGATCCTCCGTCACGCTGTCGTCGACGACAGCGACGCCCCGCGCGCTGGCTCCGGCCGCTGCGAGCGACTGCAGCAGCAGGCGATTGTCCAAGCCGTACGCGGAGGGCTGAACGATCACGTGCCGGTGCAAGCCCAGGCGGTTCTGCAGCCGACGGTACGCCGTCAGCCCCGCCGTTGCGTGGGTCACCACGGCACTCGGCGCCGGCGGGAATTCATCGTCGAAGACGTGCATGTGACAGTCGCACGCACCGCGAGATACTTCGATCGATGGCGGGTCCGACCCCGCTGTGTGATCCGCGTCGCCCCGGTCGACGGGCGGCACTGTCACGCTCATCGCTCCTGCTTGTGGGCCCGTGCCCAGAATGCGAGTGCCGATGCGTACTCCTTCGACGCCTCATTCAGCATCGTCGGGGCGATCTCCAGAGACAGGTCGGCAATCTTGGTTCGCACTTCCGGTTCGGCCAGCGCAGCGCGCAGTGCCGCGTTGAACTTTTCAGCCATCGCCAAGGGCAGGCCCTTGGGCGCGAACACGGCGATCCAGCTGTCGACGTCGAGATCGGGATAGCCCAGTTCGTTGAAGGTCGGAACGTCCGGCAGATAGGCTGACCGCTTGCTTCCGGCCAGCGCCAGCACGACAACCTTGCCCGTCTTCTGCATCGACGCCGCCTCTGGTGTGCCCGTGACGCCGGTCGACAACTGACCGCCCAGCAGGTGGGTCACCATGGGCGCCCCGCCGGCGTAGGGAATCGGCGTCATCTCGATGCCGCCTTTCTTGGCGATCACGGAGCCGATCATGGTCGGGATGCCACCGGTCAGCGGGATGCCGAAGTTGCCTCGTGTCGGATCGCGCCGGACGTACTCGATGAACTGCGGCATGGTCTTCACGCCGGTGCTCGCCGGTGTGGACAGCGCCCACTGCAGGTTGGCGATCTTGCCCATGATCGCGAAATCCTTCTCGGGCGAGTAGCCGACGCTCGGCGTGATGTGCGGCAGCACGACCAGCGGATGTTCGGTCGTCACGAGGAAGACGCTGCCGTCGGCGGGAGCGCCCTTGACGGCCTGTGTGCCGATCTGCCCGCCCGCACCGGGCTTGTTCTCAATGATGACGGTCTGGCCGAGGTCCTTGCCAATGCGCATGGCCACCAGGCGGGCCAGCACGTCGGTCGCGCCTCCGGCGCCGAAGGGCACCACGAAGCGGATGGGCTGCTTGAACTCCTGGGCAGAGGCAGCCGACGCCACAAGGCCACAGCACAGCGCCAGCAAAGCGGCGCGAAGGGAACTCTTCATGTTTGTCTCCGTTTCTAGGCAGGGATGCTCGATGGCGCGGAACAAGATGCGGTCGTGTGGGTGCCAAGTTCGAAGCGGCTGTGACTCACCGCCGGATCGAACTCCTGGACCTCGACCTGACAGCCCAGCCGGCATTGCGCGAACAGTGGATCGAGCGCCGCGCAGATCGCGTCGAACACGGCCCGTCCGATGGCCTGTTTCGTGACGAGATCACGCCCAGGGGATATGCGCACGACGATCTGGATGAACGCTGCATCCCCGACATCCTCGGCCACGCGAAACTGTTCGACGGACTTGGCGAAGGTACGCACGCCCCAGCGCGGGAATTGGCCAGTTGCGAGAACGGCCTCGTGCACGACCCCGACCAGGCGCTCGGCCTGCACCGCATGTTCCAGGTTCGAGGAGTATTCAAGCTGGACGTGTGGCATGGTGCTCACCGGGCCATCAAGACGTCGCTCATGCGGTCATTCAAGGGTGGCACCGGTGAGCTTCACCAGGCCCTCGTAGCGCGCGAGTTCGCTGCGCCAGAACTTCGAGAAGTCCTCGGCACTGCCGCTGCGGACTTCGGCACCGATGTCGGCGAGGCGCTTGGCGAGCTCACCCGACTTGAGTGCCTTGTTGACCGCCTGGTTGACCTTCGTGACGATCGGCGCCGGCGTGCCCGCCGGCGCGGCGACGCCGTACCACGCGTTCATGACCATGCCCTTGATGCCCAGCTCGTCGAACGTCGGCACCTCCGGAATCAGCGGTTGGCGCTTATCGGCTGCGACGGCCAGCGCGCGGATCTTGCCGCCCTTGATGTGGGAGAACGCGCCGGTGTCGAACATGAGGTCCAGCTGACCGCCCATCACGTCCGTCAGTGCCGGGCCGCTGCCCTTGTACGGCACGTGCGTGATGTCCACCTTGGCGACCGACTTGAACAGCTCGCCGGCCAGGTGCGCGGACGCTCCCACGCCGCCCGAGCCGTACGAGAGCTTGCCCGGAGCGGCCTTGGCCGCAGCAATGATCTCCTGCGGCGACTTGAATTTCGATGCCGGTGGCACCACCAACACGCTTGGAATCAGCGCCACGGACGCCACCGGTGTGAAGTCCTTGACCGGATCGAAGCCCGTCTTCTTGTACAGGTACGGATTCGCCGCGTTGGTGGAACTCGTGGCAAGCAGCAGCGTGTAGCCGTCGGGTGCCGAGCGGATGAATTGCTGGGTGCCGATGTTGCCGCCGGCACCGGCGAGGTTCTCCACGTAGACGGTCCGGCCGAGTTCGGTCGTCAGACCCTGCGCCACGGCACGCCCGACGGCATCGGCTCCTCCGCCGGCCGGCCACGGCACCACGAGGCGGATCGACTTTTCCGGATAGCCCTGCGCGTGTGCGACAGGCGCGAGGCTGACAGCGGCGAGAAGGATCGCCACGCAGCGGCGGTTCAAGAAGGGCATGGGAGTCTCCGGTTGGTTCTGGGGTTGAATGAGTTACTCGAGGCCGAGGCGGCGCAGCGTCGGCGTCAAGTCCAGCAAGTCGGCCGTCGTCGCGCCCTGGGCGATGGCCTCGCGCATGCGGGATTCCTTGCGTTCCCGCTCGAGACCAGCTGCGAGGACGGCATCGACGCGATCGGCGGGGACAACAGCGACACCATCCCGATCACCAACGACGATGTCGCCCGCATGGATCAACACCTCACCGATGCTGATCGGCACGTTGATGCGTCCGGGCTGGTTCTTCGCGGTGCCCTTGATCGACAGGCCGCGGCACCACACCGGAAACCCGGCGTCCACGATGGCCTGAGCGTCACGCACCGCGCCGTTGATGACCAGACCGGCGACGCCGATCTTCTGCGCCATGGCAGTGAGTACGTCGCCCCAGGGGCCGGCCTCCACGAAGGCCTTCACGTCGACGACCAGAACATCGCCGGGCCGGGCCTTTAGCAAGGCATAGTGCAGCATCAGGTTGTCGCCGGGGCGCATGTCCACGGTGAACGCCGGGGCGGCCAGGCGTGAGTGCGGGTCCAGCGGCTTGATGCCGTTGTCGAGAGCGCCGAAAGCGCCCTGCGCCTCGTAGACGGTGGCGGAGCCGAGGTCCCGCAGGGCGGCGAGTTGCTCGACGGTGGGTCGTTGCGAAGTCATCTGCACAGTGTCGTCCAGTGAATCCATGGAGAAAAGCTCTCATTTCTGGATATATATTCAGAATTTATGAAGATCAACCAGGTCCGATGCTTCTGCGAGGTCGTCGATTCAGGGACGTTGGCGCGTGCGGCCGAACGGCTGCACATTGCCGCCACGGCCATCAGCATGCAGATCGCGCAGCTGGAACAGGAATTCGGGGGCGAACTGTTCGACCGCCGCGTCAAGCCGATGGCGCTGACGGCGCTGGGACGCTTCTTCCTCCCGCGCGCCCGCGAATTCCTGGCAACGGTGGAACGTCTCGAGCAGGACACGCAGGACATGGTCTCCGGCAAGCATGGATGGCTGGGCATCGGCTTCGTCCGCTCGCTGATCTACTCCGTCGTGCCGGCGGCAGTGCAGACCTTTCGGCGCGAACACCCGGATGTGAAGCTCGAGCTGGTGGAACTATTGACCGAGGTCCAGCCGGAACACCTGCGCAACGAGCGCATCCAGATCGGCTTGTCTCGTCTGGTCGGCCCCTTCGAGCCCCAATTGGGGCTGCACTACACGCCGCTATTTAATGACCCGTTCGTGGCCGCCGTGCCCATGCATCATCCTCTTGGCAGGCGCAAGACCGCGACACTGGCACAGCTCGAGGCGCTGCCGCTGATCAGCTTTCCCAAGGATCGAACGAGTGGCTATGCCTCGTATGTGCAATCCCTGCTGCGCGAGCACGGCGCGCGCCCGCGCATCGGCCACGAAGCGATCGAGATCCACACGGCGCTGGGGCTCGTGGCGGCCGGACTGGGCTACGCCGTGGTCGGCGCCTCGGTCGCGATTCGGGGGCCTCAGGACGTCAGGTTCCTGTCTCTGCCGGAGCTCAAGTCCGGCGCTTGGATCGTTGCCGTGTCGCGTGATGGTGAGCAGAGCGCGCCGGCCGCTACCATGCTCGTGACGCTCCGGACGCTCGAACTGCGGCCCGTCAGTTCGGCGATGCGGCGACGCGCAAATGGGCCGCGGTCTGCTGCGTGATGACGAAGTCCCGGCGGGTCAGGTCTTGATGGTCATCGGCCATCGGTCGCATCGGGGCCGGAGTCACGCCGCTGCGTCCGTCTGAAACGCGGAGCCGAAGTCGCAGCTGTCCTGCGCCAGCAGCTGAGGCCGTCGAAACTCTGCCACCCATTGAAGACAGGTCACGCTGTAGACCAGACATCGTTTTACTGATCTCGTCGGCGGCGGCTTTCGGAAACCGCCGACTTTCGCTGAGCTGCCTCGAATGTCGCAGATCAGTCTGAAGCAGTCGCTCAGGTCAAAAGGCTGACCGGCCGCTACTGGCCGCGAGCGTGAGGCCGGCGGGGCGCCAAACAGCAGCCAGTCGAGTCCCACCGCCACGGCGCTGGTCCGAGATGGCGGAACATCTTTCTCGTCAGATCTCGGTCTGCTCGGAGATCTCCAGGGCGTCATCAACCTCGATGCCGAGGTACCTCACCGTCGACTCCAGCTTCGAGTGCCCGAGGAGCAGCTGGACGGCTCGCAGATTTTGGTGCGTCTGTAGATCAGCGTCGCCTTGGTCCTGCGCATCGAGTGCGTCCCGTAATCGGCGCGGTCGAGAGCCAGCTCATC
>JBDSAB010000280.1:0-3806 GCA_039922395.1 Caldimonas sp. | reverse complement strand
TTGCCGAACGTCCATGCCTGCTTGGCCCACGGCTCGACGTTGTTCCAGTTCACGCCGGTCGAAAGATCGGCGAGCAGGTTGTTGTCGATGTAGTCGGTCTGGTCGACCTCGGCGTAGAAGACGTCGGGGGCCTGGCCGGCGCGCAGCGCTGTCTTCAGCGCCGCGTAGAGCGCCGACTTCTCGTACCAGGTGATCTTCACCTTCACGCCCGGCTTGCTGGCCTCGAAGCGCTTGATGGCGTCCTCGACGTAGGCGCGCTTGGCGACTTCCGCTGCCCAGTGGCTCCACATCGTCAGCTCCTGGGCGAGGGCGGCGGTGGGCAGCGCGACGAGCGCCGCGAACAACGACGCGACGAAAGCGCGCCGGGGACGGAATGCAGAAATCATGGGGATGTCTCCTTCGTTGTCGTCATGGCGAATGCGGGGCGGTTCGCGGCGGGCATCATGGCATGACGCTGCCGCCGTTCACCTCGATGATCTGGCCGGTCACGTAGCTGGCGAGCTCTTCGCTCGCGAGGAACAGCATCGCGCCGGCGCACTCGTCGGCGCGGCCGAGCCGGCGCATCGGGATCGATTCGCGCAGCTGCTCGAGCAGCGCCGGCGCCGTGTGGCCGTCGTGGATCGGCGTGTCGATGACGCCGGGCGCGACCCCGTTGACGCGGATGCCATCGCCGACCAGCTCCTTCGCGAGCGACCGCGTGTACGTCGAGATGAAGGCCTTGCTCGATGAGTACAGGCCCGAGCCCGCGCTGCCGCCGGTGCGCGCCGCCTGCGACGTGATGTTGATGATCGTGCCGCCGCCTTGCGCCCGCATCATCGGGATGACGCTGCGGCCGAGCGCGATCATCGAGCGCGCGTTCTGGTGGAAGACCTCGTCGATCAGCGCATCGCTGGCTTCGGCGAGCGGCACCCGACGGACGAAGCCGCCGGCGTTGTTGATCAGCACGTCGATGCGGCCGAAGCGCGCGTGCACAGCCGCGGCGAGGCGGTCGAGTTGTGCGCTGTCGGCGACGTCAGCGGCAAACGTCGCTGCCTCGCTGCCGGCCGCCTCGATCTGCGCCGCGACGGCTTCGGCCTCGGCGCGCCGCTGCCGGTAGTGGACGGCGACGCGTGCGCCGTGGCGGCCGAAGGCGACGGCCGCCGCCGCACCGATGCCGGAGCTGGCGCCGGTGATCAGGACGACCTTGCCGCGAATGTCGTTCATCGCTCGCTTCAGTGCGTGTACGGACGCGCCAGCTCGCACGCCGGATTCAGGCGCACGCCGAAGCCGGGCTTGTCGAGCGCGGCGACCTTCAGGCGGCCGTTCTCGGGCACCGGTTCGTCGAGCAGCAGCGGCGAGAACATCGGCACCACCTTGTCGGCGGCCGGCGCCATCATCAGGAACTCGGCGAACGGGCTGTTGTGGCGCGTCGCGACGAAGTGATAGCTGTAGACCGACGAGCCGTGCGGCACGACGAGTGCGCCATGCGCATCGGCGAGCGCCGAGATCTTGATCAGCTCGGTGAGGCCGCCGCACCAGCCGACGTCGGGTTGCAGGATGTCGGCGCAGCCCATCTCGAGCAGCAGACGAAAGCCCCAGCGGGTCGCCTCGTGCTCGCCGGTCGTCAGCAGCATGCCGCGCGGCAGCGCGCGCCGCAGCGCCGCATAGCCCCAGTAGTCGTCGGGCGGCAGGCACTCCTCGAGCCACTTCAGGTTGTGCGCGGCGGCAGCAGCGGCGAGCCGGCTCGCGTAGTCGAGGTCGAGGCTCATCCAGCAGTCGAGCATCAGCCAGAAGTCGGCGCCGACCTTGGCGCGCATCGAGGCCAGTTGCTCGATGTTGCGCGCCAGGCCCGCGTCGCCTTCGGCCGGGCCGTGGACGAGCGGCATCTTGCCGCCGATGAAGCCCATCTGCTGCGCGAGATCGGGCCGCACGCCGGTGGCGTAGAAGACCAGCTCGTCGCGCACCGCGCCGCCGAGCAGCTGGTGCACCGGCTCGCCGCGCACCTTGGCGAGCAGGTCCCAGAGCGCGAGGTCGACACCCGAGATCGCGTTCAGGACCAGGCCCTTGCGCCCGTAGAAGAGCGTCGCGTTGAACATCTGGTCCCAGATCTTCTCGATCTCGGTGACGCGCTTGCCTTCGACGAAGCGGGCCAGGTGGCGCTCGACGACGAGTGCCGCCATGTCGCCGCCGGTCGTGACCGCGAAGCCGACGGTGCCGTCGCTCGCCTCGACCTCGACGACGAGCGTGCCGAGCACGTTGATGCCGAATGAGCTGCGCCGCGCGCGGTACTCCGGGTACTTCGACATCGGCGTCGCGATCTGGCCGTCGATCCAGTGCTCGCCGGGCTGGTCGTGGTAGTCGGCACCGCCTCCGCGCACCGTGAAGGCGCTGATCCGGCGGATGGTCGGCGGGCTCGGCACCCGCGCACTGTAGGGGGCCGCCGGCGCGCCGCCTATCGAAAAAACCCGCGTTGCGGTGCCGCCGTCCGGCGCTCGTCAGTCGCCGACCCAGCGCGACGCGGATGCCTGGAGGTGGGCGCGCATCGCGGCTTGTGCGGCGATCGGGTCGCGCGCCTCGAGCGCCTGCAAGACCGCCTCATGTTCCTTCAGCGCCGCTTTCCAGGTGCGGGTGCTTTCGAAGCGCGAGCTGATCTTGGCGGAGATCGGGCTGTGCCTCTCGTCGAACAGCTCGCCGACGAGCCGTGACAGGACGGCGTTGCCGGCGACCTCGGTCAGCGACACGTGGAACTGGCGATCGAGGTCGACGCATGGGCGCTTGCGCTCGATCTCGGCGGCCATGCTCTTCAGCAGCTCGCGCAATCGAGACAGCACGCCGTCGGTCATCCGCGCGCAGGCGAGGGTGACGACTTCCCCTTCGACGATCAGGCGCGCCTCCATCAACTGGCTCGGGCTTTCGCCGAGCGCCGCGG
This sequence comes from Caldimonas sp., assembly GCA_039922395.1. GTDB lineage: Bacteria > Pseudomonadota > Gammaproteobacteria > Burkholderiales > Burkholderiaceae_C > Schlegelella_A. Next base: position 898 of record JBDSAB010000280.1, on the reverse strand, counting down.
TCCTGCCTGTGACGACGCGATCCGGCTGGACCGCGGACACGAAGACGCCGGAGCCGCTGCGAACCTCGACGCGGCCCTCGACATCGAGCGCGATCAGCGCCTCGCGCAACGAAGGTCGCGACACGCCGAGCTGCTGAGCGAGGTCGCGTTCGGGCGGCAGCCGCGTTCCGGCGTCGAAACCGCCTCGCTCGATCATGTCGCGGATCTGATCGGCGATCTGTTGATAGAGCCGGCGGGACTCGACGGGCTTGAACTGGATGGCCATGTGCGCGCGATTATCCGGTTCGGCATCAGGCAGTGCCGCTGCCGATGCCACTCCGGACGAACCCGAATCTTTGGTCAGGCCAGTTTACAGATTGGTCGGGTGGCCTTACCATGATTTTGAAGTGAGGTCGGCCGCTGCCAAGCGCTCGACCTTGCTTGACTGGCACTCCGAACCACAAACCCAGGAGACAACCGATGAGCATCGGCAAAGGATTGATTCGCTCTTGCCTTGGTGCAATGGCGCTGTTCGTGCTGCAAGGCGCGACCCCGGCACTCGCTGCCGAAGACGCCCACCGCGCAGCCGTCGACGCTGCGTTGGCGAGGTGGAAGGCCGGCGGCCATTCGCGTCCGATCGTCGAGACGCACATCCACTTCTGGCAGGTCACGCGGCCCGGCGGCGTGCCGTGGCCGACGCCGGCGGAAGGGCCGATCTTCCGCGACGTGCTGCCGGCCGAGTACAGCGCCTTCGCCCGAGCGCATGGCGTGGTGACGGCTGGCGTCGTCGAGGCGAGCGGCATCGTCGAAGACAACCAGTGGGTTCTCGACCGCATCAAGGGCGACGGGCTCTATTCGTTCTATGTCGGCAACCTCGAGATCGGCGCGCCCACGTTCGCGCACGACCTGGCGCGCTTCT
>JBDSAB010000279.1:0-19151 GCA_039922395.1 Caldimonas sp. | reverse complement strand
CGCAATCGGCCCGGGTTGTCGACGATGCCCGTGCGGGCGAGCGTCATGGCGCGGCGGTCTCGAGCGGCGGATAGGCCCGCGCGGCGACATCGGGCACCGCTTCGATCTGCGCCGGGCGCGGCGGCACCGGCAGTGCCTTGCGCTGCTCGTCGGTCAGGGCCAGGGTCGGCACGCTGCGCGACGTCTTGCCGGTGTCGATCGAGGCGACGAACTCGCGCTCGGCGGGCAGATCGCCGCCGGTCTCGAAGCTCTTCAGCCGATCGCCGTCGAACAGCGCGACGATCGTGCGTGCCTGCGGCTCGGCCCCGCGCCGGCGGATCGTGAACACGTAGTCCCAGCGGTCGACGTGAAACAGGTCGGTGAGGAGCGGAGAGCCGAGGACGTCGCGCACCTGCGCCTTCGTCATCCCGGGCTTGACCAGCGCGGCCTGCTCCTTCGTGATGACGTTGCCTTGCACGATCTCGAGCCGGTACGGCGTGATCCGGCCGAGCAGGTTGTCCGACCACTGCAGCGACTGGCAGCCGGTCGCCAGCACGACGACGGCGCACGGCAGGGCAAAGCGGGCAAGACGGGGAAGATGGGAGACGATCATGGTGTCGATAAGGCGTGTCGTCGGGTGCCGGCAACCTCGATATGATGGGGCGATTCTAGCGTCGGGCCCCTCGAAGCCCTGCCTGCGCAACCGGCCCGGACACGGCCTCCGTCGACCTCCTCACCATGACGCACGCCGACGAACTGAAGCACAGCGGACTGAAGGCGACGCTGCCGCGCATCAAGGTGCTCGAGGTGTTCCAGAAGGCCTCGCAGCGCCACATGAGCGCCGAGGACGTCTACAAGGTCCTGCTCGGCGAGGACGCCGATGTCGGCCTCGCGACGGTGTACCGCGTGCTGATGCAGTTCGAGCAGGCCGGCATCCTGTCGCGCACCCACTTCGAGACCGGCAAGGCGGTGTTCGAGCTCAACGAGGGCAAGCACCACGACCACTTGGTCTGCATGGACTGCGGCCGCGTCGAGGAGTTCTACGACGCGGAGATCGAGAAGCGCCAGCGCAGCATCGCGCAGACGCGTGGCTTCGAACTGCAGGACCACGCGCTCGCGCTGTACGCGGCCTGCACGAAGAAGAACTGCGCCTACCGCCAGCGCTAGAACCGCGCCGGCATCGCGCGCGCCGAGCCGTCAGCCCTCGTCGGGCTTCTGCATCGCCTTGTGATGGCGCTCGACGAATTCCTTGTACGTGTCGATGCCGCGCAGCTGAAGGATCGTGTTGCGCACGGCGGCCTCGACCAGCACCGCGAGGTTGCGACCCGCATCGACCGCGATCACGGTCTTGCGGACCGGGACATCGAGGATCTCTTCCTCGAGCGGTTCGTACGGCAGGCGCTCGAACTCGCGGTCCATCGTCTCCTTGCGGACCAGATGGACGATCAGCTTCAGGCGCATCTTCCGGCGCACCGCGGTCTCGCCGAAGATCGCCTTGATGTCGAGCAGGCCGATTCCGCGCACCTCGAGCAGGTTGAGCAGCAGTTCCGGGCAGCGCCCTTCGAGCGCGGTCTGCGAGACGCGGTAGAGGTCGACCGCGTCGTCGGCCACCAGGCCGTGGCCGCGCGAGATCAGCTCGAGGCCGAGCTCGCTCTTGCCGAGCCCGGATTCGCCTGTCAGCAGAACGCCGAGGCCGAGGATGTCCATGAAGACGCCGTGGCGCGTCGTCCGTTCGGCGAAGTGCTGGCCGAGATAGCCGCGCACCACGTCGATCACGTGGCCGGCCGACTCGCCCGTCACGAACAGCGGGATGTCGGCGCGGTCGCACATCGCGACCAGCTTGTCCGGCGGCACCTGCGCGTCGGCGACGATCAGCACCGGCGGCTCGAGAGTGACGATGCGCGAGATGCGGCGCTCCGCGACCTCGGGGGTCGGAGCGTTCAGGTAGGCGACCTCGCGCCGGCCGACGATCTGCATCCGGTACGGATGGATGTAGTTCAGATAGCCGACCAGGTCGGCCGCCGATTGCGCCGCACGGACAGCGGTCTCGTCGAAACGGCGCTCGGGGTGGGCGTGGCCGGCGATCCATTCCCAGTGCAGGGACGGCCGATGTTCCTCGAAGAGCGCTTCAGCGCTGATGACGGTCGGTTTCAAGTGTCTTGTCCTGCAGCGGCAATGTGCCGACCGAGCCGCAGGCCTCGTTCGCGCGGCCCGATGCGAAGCCGGACCGGGCCTGCCCCCGCGCTGCCGCGCCGGGGCGTCACGCGACCGATTTGAGCGGCTCCCAAGCAGCGATCATGCGGTGCACCTCGGCGGCGTCGCCTTCGGTCTTCAGGCGCTCGCGCAACGTCCGGTCGGACAGCATCTCGGCGATCTCGGACAGGATCTCGAGGTGGCGCTGGGTCGCAGCTTCGGGCACCAGCAGAAAGATCAGCAGGCTGACCGGCTCGTCGTCGGGCGCATCGAACGCGATCGGCTGGCGCACCCGCAATACGGCGGCGAGCGGGCTCTTCAACCCCTTGATGCGGCCGTGCGGAATCGCGACGCCGTGGCCGAGCCCGGTCGAACCGAGTCGCTCGCGCGCGAACAGGTTGTCGGTCACGGTCGCCCGGGCGATGGAGTGCTGGTTTTCGAACAGCAGGCCGGCGTGTTCGAACGCGCGCTTCTTGCTGGTGGCGTCGACATCGACCATGACGTCGACGACGGGCAGGATGGAGGCGAGGCGGTTCATCGGAACGGACGGCCGGGCGGCGAGTCCGGCGAGCCCGTCGCAAAAATGACGGGTTGATGAATTATGGAGGTCTCGGCACGGCCGTGGAGTGTCCAGCCGGCGAGCGGGGTCGTAATACCCCGCATTGCGGCGGGGCGGCAACACGCGCCGGCAAGTCGGCGCTCAGCTCTCACGAGATGAAAAAAGCGGCCGAAGCCGCTGTCCTGGACGCTTTGCGGAGTCAGATCGCCGTGTCGAGCCGTTTCGGGGCAACGTGGTGGTGGTCCTGCACCCGGTCCTTATGGCGGCAGACCTGACGATCGAGCTTGTCGACGAGCTGATCGATCGCGGCATAGAGATCTTCGCTGGCGTGCTCGACGAAGATGTCCTTGCCTTTGACATGCAGCGTGACCTCGGCCTTCTGACGTCGTTCCTTCTCGCTCAGTTTCTCGACGGACAGCAGCACGTTGATGTCGACGACCTGGTCGAAGTGGCGCGTGATGCGATCCATCTTCGTGAGCACATATTCCCGCAGGGCGGGCGAGACGTCGAGGTGATGACCGCTGATCGTCAGATTCATGAGGTTCCTTTCGCGGGAGTGGAGGCGCTGGACCAACGACCGGAGGCGGGGTGCACACGAGGTGCCGGGGTCGTTCGGACCAGTGTGCCAATGAAGCTCGGGGCTGACAAGCCGATGACACCTGTCTTCACAGGGTGCCGGACGGGCGGTCGTCAACCCGGGCACGGTAAGCTCTGTCGCTGCGGCGCGTGGAGGCTGAGCGATCCACGCAGGCAGCGAGCTCGCATTGGCGCAGAGCGGCGGGGCACTGCCAATCACCGCAGCCGCCTCGGCTGGATTCTTCACGTCGCCCAGCCGCGTCCGCCTCAGACGACCTGTTTCGACGCAGCCCGGTGCGATAATTTTCGGATCGCATCCACGGGCCTTCGACTTGGACCTACCGCACCCTCGGTGACCGTCCGCCCCAGCCCATGTGGCGCCCCTCGGCGCCGGCATCGATCGGGGTGAGGCGGTCCCCGCCCTGCACCCCACAGCATCGCAGGCCACATCGGCCGCACTGCCTTGCGCGCTGGAGAATTGAATGCTGAACGTGTTCTCGCTGGCCAACGGCCGGCTGTTTCAGGAAGAGATCGAGAGCCTCGAGGCCCTTGCCGACGTCAAGCCGGTCTGGGTCGATCTCGACGCGCCCACGGCCGAGGAGAAGGGCTGGATCGCCAAGCATTTCGGCGTGACGATTCCCGACGATGCGGTCGGTGACGACCTCGAGGAATCGGCGCGCTTCTACGAGGAAGACAACGGCGAGCTGCACATCCGCTCCGACTTCCTGATCGACGACGGCACGACGGCCCGCAACGTGCGCGTCGCCTTCATCCTGCACATGAACGTGCTGTTCTCGGTGCACGGCGAGGAGCTGCCGGTGTTCCGCCTGCTGCGCCTGCGCGCCCGCCGCATTCCGGCCCTCATCGAGGACGCGAAGGACGTCCTGCTCAAGCTCTACGACGCCGACGCCGAGTATTCGGCCGACGCGCTCGAGGGCGTGTACGACACGCTCGAGGCGGTCAGCGCGCGCGTGCTGCGTCAGGAGGTCGACGACCAGGCGGCCGGCGAGGCGCTCTCGGCGATTGCGCGCGAGGAAGACCTGAACGGCCGGATCCGCCGCAATGTGATGGACACCCGCCGCGCGGTCAGCTTCATGATGCGCAGCCGGATGCTGAATGCCGAGCAGTTCGAGGAGGCGCGCCAGATCCTGCGCGACATCGATTCGCTCGACAGCCACAGCACGTTCCTGTTCGACAAGATCAACTTCCTGATGAACGCGACGGTCGGCTTCATCAACATCAACCAGAACAAGATCATCAAGATCTTCTCGGTCGCCAGCGTCGCGCTGCTGCCGCCCACCTTGATCGCGAGCATCTACGGGATGAACTTCAAGTCGGTGCCGGAGTTCGACTGGGCGCTCGGCTATCCGTTCGCGTTGGGGCTGATGCTGGCGTCGGTCGCCGCACCGTTCATCTACTTCCGTCGCAAGGGCTGGCTGCGCTAGCTAGCCGGCGACGTGGCCGGTCAGAGGCCGGTCGCCCGCCGTATCGCCTTGAAATACAGGCTGTCGCCGAGGTGGCTGAGCGCTTTCATCGAGCGCGTGAAGCGCTTCGGAAAGTGGATCTCGAAGTCGCCGGCGGCCCAGCCGTCGACGATCTCGCGGGCCGCTTCGTCCGGGCGGATCAACGCCGGCATCTCGAAGGTGTTGCCCGAGGTCAGCGGCGTCTCGACGAAGCCCGGATTGACCACCGAGATTCCGATGCCGTGCGGCTCGAGGTCGAGCCACAGCGTCTCGGCGAGATTGATCAGGGCCGCCTTGGTCGGCCCGTAGGCGAGTGCGTTCGGCAGGCCGCGGTAGCCGGCGACGCTGCCGACCAAGCTCAGGTGACCGGCCCGGCGCGCCAGCAGGTGCGGCAGCACCGCATCGATCAGGTTCAGCGCGCCGACATAGTTGACCTGGTTGTGGCGCACCGCCTCCTGCAGATCGAACGCGGTTGCGCGCATCGGCCGGTAGTGGCCGGCGCATTGCAGCACCACATCGAGGCGTCCGTGCAGCGCGATGACGGTCGCGGCGGCCGCCTGCAGCGAGCCGGCATCGGTGACGTCGACGGCGATGCCCCGGCTGCCGGGATGCTCGGTCTCGAACGTGGCCAGCGCCGCTTCGTTGCGGGCCGAGACGACGACCCGCGCGCCGTGCGCATGGAGCAGCGCGCCGGTCGCGCGGCCGATTCCGGTCGAGGCGCCGACGAGCCAGACGACGGCGCCGTGCCAATCGGTGATGCGGGGGTTCAGCGCCATCCGCGTCGGTCCGTCACGACTTTCCCTCGCCGGCGCGGATCCAGCCGAAGTAGAGCAACCCCGCTGCGATGAGCTTCAGTGCGCACGGCAGCAGGCAGTACGCGCCGGTCAATGCGGCGAGCGCACCGGCCTCGCGCACGCCGGCGGCGTAGCCGAGCGCCTGCAAGGCTGGCAGCGCCAGACCGGCCGCGAGCGCGAGGTTCAGCTTGGTCGCGAAGCTCCACCAGCCGAAGTACGAACCTTCGGCCTGCTGGCCGTGGCCGGCGCGCTGGATCACGCCGGTCAGCATCGCGCTCGGCAGGGTCAGGTCGGCGCCGAGCGCGATACCGCTGCTCAGGCAGACCACCATGAACGGCACGACGTCGCCGCGGCCGAGCTGGGTTGCCCAGCCGAATGTCGCGATCGCGAGACCCATCGCCGCCAGCCAGACCGGGGCGAGCCCGAAGCGTTCCACCGCGCGAACCCAGAGCGGGATCGCCACCGCGGCGGCCGCGAAATAGCTGCCGAGAAAAAGCGCCTGATGCGACTCGGCTTCGAGGCGATCCTGGATGAAGAACAGCACCAGGGTCGCCGGCACCGCGCTGGCGATGCCGTTGAACAGGTAGATCGCGAGCAGGCGCCGGAACGAACGCGACTGCCACGGCAGCCACATCGACACGTCGCGCCGTTCGACCCAGGGCCTGCCGGCGCGCGGTGCCTTCGCCAGCAGCACGACGCCGGCAGCGAGGAGACCGGCGAAGATCCAGGTGCCGATGTCGAGGCTGGTGGTCGACCGCAGGCCGCCCGCGATCATCACGCCGGCGAGTGCGAAGCCCTCCCGCCAGGCCACGATGCGAGCGCGCTGCAACTCGTCGCCGGCGAGCCGGGCGCCCCACGCCTGGTGGATCACCATCGCCGTGCTGAAGCTCAAATAGGTGACGACGAGGCCGATCGCGCACCACACCATCAGCGCCGTGCCGTCGCTCATCGGCGGAAAGAAGAGGGCCCGAAAGCCGATCGCGAGGCCGACCGCGGCATAGGCGAGCCAGCGGTAGGCCTGGCGCGGCGAGCGGCCGTACAGCGCATCGGCCCAGCGGCCGATGAACGGATCGGCGATCGCATCGAGCAGGCGCGCCGACAGCAGCACGGCACCGAGCAGCGCCAGCGGCACGCCGTAGCGGCTGGCATAGAAATTCGGAAGCAGCACGTAAAGAGGCAGCTCGACGAACGCGAGCGGCAGGCCGAGCGCGCCGTAGCTCGTGCCGTCGCGCCAGCCGCCGCGCCACGGTCGGCCTTCGACCGATGCCGGCGCCTGGGCCGCGGGGATCGAGCCGGCTGTCATCGTGCGAGGCGAGCGCGTTTCACGTGGCGGAGCGCAGGGCTCGCGTCGCGTCGATCCGAGCGCAGAGCACAGCGGCGAGCCCGGCGCAGGTCATGTGTGTTGCAGCGTGAACTGCACGACGCTGGTGTTGCCGGTCTCGAACGCGGCCTCGCAATAGGCGAGGTAGAAGTCCCAGATGCGCACGAAGCGGGTGTCGAAGCCGAGCTGGCGGACCGGGTCCTCGGCGCTGAAGAACGCCTCGCGCCAGCGTCGCAGCGTCTCGGCGTAGTCGAGGCCGAAGTCGAGCTCCTCGACGACCGCCAGTCCGGCCGCCGCGGCCGCCGCTTTGAAGGTCGGGACGCTCGGCAGCAGGCCGCCCGGAAAGATGTACTGCTGGATGAAGTCGGTCGAGCCGACGTAGCGCTCGAACAGATCGTCGCGGATCGTGATGCTCTGGATGCAGGCGCGGCCGCCGGGCTTCAGCCGGTCGCGCACGACGGCGAAGAAGCCGGGCCAGTATTCGCGCCCGACCGCCTCGAACATCTCGATCGATGCGATCGCGTCGTAGCGGCCGCTGTCGAGGTCGCGGTAGTCGCGCAGCTCGAGCTGGCTTGGCAGCTGTGCGGCCGCGAGGCGCTCGCGACCCCATGCGAGCTGCTCGGCCGACAAGGTGACACCATGCACCGTCGCGCCGAAGTCGCGCGCCGCGCACTCGGCGAGCGCACCCCACCCGCAGCCGATCTCGAGCACCCGATCGCCCGGCTTGACGCGGCACTCGGTCAGCGCGCGCCGCGTCTTCGCCCATTGCGCTTCGACGAGGTCGGCGCTCCGGTCGCCTTCGAACCAGGCGCTGCTGTAGCTCATCGTCGGGTCGAGCCAGAGCCGGTAGAACGCGTTGCCCAGGTCGTAGTGGGCCTGGATGTTCCTGCGGCTGCCGCGCCGCGAGTTTCGATGGGTGAAGTGCCGCAACCGGTGCAGCAGCGAGCCCCACCAGCTGCCATAGACGACCGACTCGATCGCGTCGCGGTTGGCGATGAAGAGACCGAGCAGCGCCGGCAGGTCGGGGCTGGTCCAGTCACCGGCGATGTAGCTCTCGGCCACGCCGATGTCGCCGGCCTTCAGCGCCGCGCCGAACACGTTCCAGTTGGCCAGCCGCATCGCGGCATGCGGCTCGCCCGCCGCGCGGCTGCCGAAGCGCGCCGAGGTGCCGTCGGGCAGGCGCAGCTCGAGCGAGCCGTGGCGAAGCCGCTCGAGCAGACGCAGCACCGCACGCGCCGCCGCGGGGACGTTCGTCGGCGCCCAAGGCGTGCGCTCGACGTCGTGGCCGCTCGGCAGGCGGCGGGTATCGGGCATCGAACGGTTCATCGGCTCACGAAGTGGGTTGGCGGGGCGGGTTTGTGGAAGAACGGCACACGCCGCCGCCACAGCTTCACGGCCTGCCAGTGAATCCGCGCGACCACGCCGAGCGTCATCAGGGGCATGCCGAAAAAGGCGGCGCGCAGGCGGGCCGGCGTCAACGGCCGCAGCACCCCCGACACGCTGGTCCGGATCAGCGGGCCGGCAGCATCGTGGTGGTCAATGCGGGCGACCGTTCTTGGCGGTTCGTTACGCAGGCGATCTGTCGCCGGATGCAAGCCGGTCTGCATGAAGCGGAAGCGGTAGCTGCCCTCGATGGCACAGAACGGCGACACGTGGAAGACCTTGCGGGCCTCGAGCGCCCGACCGAAGCCGAGGTCGGGGCCGGAGAGCAAGTAGCAATGGCGTTCGCCGAACGTGTTGTTGACCTCGACGACGATCGCGGCGAGGCTGCCGTCCGTCCGCTCGCAGTACCAGAAGCTGACCGGCTTGAACGTGTGGCCGAGGACGCGCGGATAGCAGTGCAGCCAGATCTCGCCGGTCGCGTCGGCGATGCCTTCGCGCTGCAGCACCTCGTCGACCCAGGCCAGGCAGTCGGTCCGCCCGTCGCCGTGGTCGCGGTCGTGAAAGCTGATCAGACCGAAGCGGTTGCGGCGCAGCGCCGCCGAGGCCGACTGCGCGAGGCTGCGCAGCGGCAGCATCAGGAAGTACGTCGGATACGCAAATCGATGGGCGGTCGGCCGCAGGCGTTCGTGACGAACCTCGCCGGTGCCGAGCAGCGGTCGGGCGGGATCTGCCAGGGAGTGCGCGTTCATGCCGGCATCAGCCCTGGAGAGAGCTCGGGCGCAGCTTCTCGGTTCATGTCGCGGTCGCGGGCGACGATCGCGGCGGCGACGGCCAGGCCCGACATCAAGCCGTCTTCGTGGAAGCCGTAGCGCGTCCAGGCTCCGCAGTACCAAGTGCGGTCGACGCCCTGCAACGCCGGCAGCCGCTGCTGGGCATCGATCGCCGCGGCATCGAAGACCGGGTGCTCGTAGTCGTAGTCGCCGTGCACCCGATCCGCGCGCGGTTCTGTGATCGGGTTCAGCGAGACGACGACCGGCGTCGTGAACGGCAACGGCTGCAACCGGTTGATCAGGTAGTGCAGGCAGACCGACGTGCGCTCGCGCGCGCCATCGGCGGCGCGCTCGTAGTTCCAGGCGGCCCAGGCCCGTCGGCGTGTCGGCAGCACCGAGGCGTCGGTGTGCAGCACGGCGCGATTGCGCTGGTAGCGGATCGCGCCGAGGGTCTTCTGTTCCTCGGGCCGCGCATCGTCGAGGAGGGCGAGCGCCTGGTCGCTGTGGCAAGCGAACACGATGTCGTCGTAGCGTTCGGTGCCGGCGTCGCTGCAGACCTCGACGCCGCCGCCGGTTCGGGCGTCGCGTCCGCGGCGCACATGACGAACCGGCGTCGCAGTCCGCACGTCGTCGAGGCCGTCCACGATCCGCTCCACATAGCGCCGTGAGCCGCCGCGGACCGTGTGCCACTGCGGTCGGTCGGTGACCTGGAGCAGGCCGTGGTTGTGGCAGAAGCGCAGCATCGTCGCGACCGGGAAGCGCAGCATCTGGTCGGTCGGACACGACCAGATCGAGCCGATCATCGGCAGGAAGTACCAGTCACGAAACGCCGGCGAGTAGCGTTCACGATCGAGGAACTCGCCAATAGTCATCTCGGTGGTGTCGACACGGGTGATCGAAGCACGTTGGGCGAGCGCGGTCGCCCGTCGATTGAAGCGCTGCAGATCGGCCAGCATGCGCAGGAAGGCCGGCCGCAGCAGATTGCCGCGTTGCGCGAACACCGAGTCGAGGTTCGAGCCGCTCCATTCGAGGCCTGCGTCCGGCACCTGCACCGAGAACGACATCTCGGACTTCGCCAGCTCGATGTCGAGCTCGGCGAACAGCCTCAGCAACTCCGGATAGGTCCGTTCGTTGAGGACGAGGAAACCGGTGTCGACGCCGTGCCGAATGCCGTCGAGCGTGATGTCGACCGTGTGCGCGTGGCCGCCGCAGTGTGGCGCTGCTTCATACAGCGTGACCGCGGCGTGCCGTGACAGCGCACGGGCCGCACCGAGGCCCGAGATGCCCGCGCCGATGACGGCGACGCGCCGCTTCATGGGCACGCGCCCGATCGGATCGCGCGGACGCCACCGCTGAAAAGAAAGCCGCTCGAATGAGCGGCTTTCAGGCAGAAGAACGTCGCGAAGCGCCCCCGAAGGAACGAGGGAGGGAGGAGGGAGGAGAAGAACCCTTCGAGGATTTCAGCCGCAGGCCGGCTTCGCGACGAGAACAGAATCGAATCGGGTTGACGCTCCGCACGCCGCGCCAGCGCGCTCGTGCCGTGGTGTTGAGGTCCACATATGACACTGCGTCCGCGTCCGAGTTCCATTCCTTTTTCCGCGCCTTTCCCCGAGCCGGCAAGATCTCAAAATGACCCTGCCCTCGAGGGCGTCATCGAGATGTAGACTGGTCAGTATGAAATATAACCGATCCGTTTAAAAAGGCGAGGCAGCGTCAGTGACGCACCGGCGATGCGGGCTTTGATCCGAGGCCGCGCGATCGGCCGTCTAAACTCCCGTACCCCGAAAGAAGCCGATGATCTATCCGGAACTTTTCAAACAACTCGAGGCCGTGCGCTGGAACATGGACCAGGACATTCCCTGGGACCAGTACGACGCGCGCAAGCTCAGCGATGAGCAGGCGCAGACGATCAAGATGAATGCGATCACGGAATGGGCCGCATTGCCCGCCACCGAGATGTTCCTTCGCGACAACCGTGATGACAGCGATTTCAGCGCTTTCATGAGCGTGTGGTTCTTCGAAGAGCAGAAGCACTCACTGGTGCTGATGGAATATCTGCGCCGCTTCCGGCCCGACTTGGTGCCGACCGAGGAGGAGCTGCATGCGGTCCGCTTCGACTTCGATCCGGCGCCCGCGCTCGAGACGCTGATGCTGCATTTCTGCGGCGAGATCCGGCTCAACCACTGGTACCGGCGTGCCGCCGAGTGGCATTCGGAGCCGGTCATCAAGGCGATCTACGAGACGCTCGCACGCGACGAGGCCCGCCACGGCGGTGCCTATCTGCGCTACATGAAGCGCGCGATGCAGAAGTTCGGCGACGAGGCCCGTGCGGCGTTCGCGAAGGTCGGCGTGCTCATGGCGAGCGCGCGTCGCACCGCGCAGGCGCTGCATCCGACCAACCTGCACGTCAATGCCAAGCTGTTCCCGCGCGACACCGTGCAGAGCCGGCTGCCGGATCCGGAGTGGCTCGAGCAGTGGCTCGACAAGCAGATCGACTTCGATTCGGTCTGGGAGAGCAAGGTCGTCGAGCGGATCCTTCACAACCTGAGCCTGCTGCTCGAACGCAGCTTCGCGAGCGTGCAGGAGCTCAACCGCTACCGCAAGGAAGTGACCGCGTCGCTCGCCGCCGCGGCTCCTAAAGCACCGGGCGCTTTGCCAGCCTGACCGGCCGCCGCGCCGTGATCGGCCGCGCTGGGCTCGACCGCGACGCGATCTGCCGCGATCAGCTCGGCCGCGCGGCGGCCATGCGTTCCTGATCCGCCTTGCGGTCGGCCGTGACCTTCTGGGCGCTCGGCCGCTCGCCGACCAGCTTGCTGTAGGCCTTCCAGTCGATGCCGTTCGTGATCAACAAGTCGGCGCCGTAGACGATCTTGGTGGCCATGCCGACGACCGGAAGGCTCGCCCACGCCGCGCAGTCGGCCTGGGTGAAGGTCTCCCCTGCCACATACGGCGAGAACTTTGCGAGGCGCTTGAAACCGGCGATGTTCTTCTCGAGCAGCTTGCGGACGCGCTCGGCGTTCGACTCGCTGATCGTGCCGCCGAAGAACGCCTTCGGATACAGCTCGCGGGCGACCAGCTCGAGGTGCAGGTCGATGAACACCACCAGTTCGCGGACCTTTGCCGCCTGCCATGGGTCGGCGGGCGTCAGGCGCGGTTCAGGGTACTTGTCGTCGAGGTACTCCATGATTGCCTGGCTTTCGCACAAGGTGCCTTCATCGGTGCGAATGAACGGGATCTTGCCGAGCGGCGAGGCCGACAGCGTCCCTTCATCCTTCAGGCCGGTCTTCACGAGCTCTTCGGTGAAGGGCACGCCCTTCTCGAGGAGGGCCATCTTGACCTTGTTGAAGTAGTTCGAGAGGCTGAATCCACACAGCACGAGCATGCGAGTCTCCATTGATCGGTGGCGTCTCGGCAGTGTATGACGCGGTCGGTGGGCGCTGCCGCCAAGGCGACAATCGAATCATGTCGGCATCCTTCCTCGACAAGCTCTGCCCGCGCGAGGACCTCGCCGCGCGCGTGGCTGCGCTGGCCCGGCCGCTTGTCTTCACGAACGGCGTGTTCGACATCCTGCACCGCGGCCATGTCAGCTACCTCGCAGAGGCTCGCGCGCTCGGCGCCGCACTCGTGCTCGGCCTGAACAGCGATGCCTCGGCGCGTCGGCTCGGCAAGGCGCCGGATCGGCCGCTGAACGGCGAAGCCGACCGCGCCTGCGTGCTGGCCGCGCTCGAAAGCGTGACCCTCGTGACCCTGTTCGACGAATCGACGCCGCTCGAGCTGCTGAAGCTCGTCCGACCCGATCTCTACGTGAAGGGCGGCGACTACGACATCGAGTCGCTCGCCGAGACCGCGCTCGTGCGTCAGTGGGGCGGCCAAGCCCGCGCGCTGCCGTTCATCGACGGCTATTCGACGACGGCGCTGGTGCGTCGGATCCGCGGTCCCGAACCGGGTTGAGGGCGGCCGGCGCGCCGTCGGCCTTCGGCGCGGTGTCGTTGAGCGGCGCCTCACCGGCCTTCGATGCCGCGACCAGCGCTTCGGTCCGGATGCCGAGCAAGTCGCGCTGGCGCCGTGCCGGGAACGCGATCTCGCGTTCGACCCAGTGCCGGAACTTCAACGCGGCCGGCGCGCGTTCGGTCTTCAGGTGGGCGATCAGTGCGTCGTCGCGCAGACACGCCGCGGCCGGCCGGCCGAGCATCTGCCAGGCGTCCGGGTAGGCGACGCGCAACGTCGCATCGCTGGCGGTGAAGCCGACGATCGCGCGCACGCCGACGAGGCCGACCCAGCGTCGATGGTCGACGTCCTCGTGCACCGTCAGCGGCATGCCGTGGTAGACGTAGTGGCGGCCTTCGCGATCGCGCCAGTGGGCGCGCCGAACCCCATGGCGCAGCTCGCTCGCCAGGTCGAGCAGCGGCTTCGGCAGCGCGATCGCGTACAGCACGACGGTGGGAACCGCGGTCGTCAGTCCGCCGAAGCGAAACGCCACGTAGGTCACCAGCCCGCAGAGCGCGAGGCGGATCGCGAGCGTCGAGAGCACTGCGATCACGGCTTGCGGTTCACGAGGTAGATGCCGCCGGCAACGCCGACCAGCGCGATCAGCAGGCGGGTCGTGATCGGCTCGCCGAGCAGCAGCGCGCCGGCAAGCAGACCGAAGATCGGGGTCAGCATCGTGAACGAGGCCAGCCGCGTCGCGGGGTAGGTGCGGACCAGCCAGAACCAGACCAGGTAGCTCATGAACGTGACGATGACGATCTGGAATGCGAGCGCGCTCCACGCCAAGGTCGACAACTGCGTCGGCAGCGGGACGCGCATCGCAAGCGCCGCCAGCGCGAGCAGCACACCCGAGATGGCGAGCTGGTACAGCAGCATCTTCTCGGCCGAGGCGCTGGTCAGGCGCGAGCCGCGGATCGCCAGCGTCGTCGCGCCCCACAGCGCCGCGGCAAGCAGGCCGAGCGCGTCGCCGATCCACTGGCGATCGCCGGCGGCCGGCCGGCTGAACCCTTCGGCGAAGGCCCAGGCCACGGCGACGAACGCGATCGACAGACCGAGCAGTTGCGGCCACGCGAGGCGCTCTGAATGGGCGATGAACGGCATGCCGAGCGCGACCACGAACGGCGACAGGTACAGAAAGACGACCATCCGCGATGCCGTCGTGTGTTCGAGCCCGATGAAGATGCAGGCGAATTCGGCCGCGAACAGCAGGCCGGCGAGCAGGCCGCCCGGCCCGGTGCCGTCGCGGTCGAACAGCGCGATGCCGCGCCAGCGGGCCCAGAGCCAGACCAGCAGCGAGCCACCGAGCGAGCGCGCGGCCGCCTGCCAGAGGGCCGGGATCTCGGGCAGTGCGGCCTTCGCGGCGACCTGGTTCAGGCCCCACAGGAAGCAGCAGCCGACGAGGGCGCCGACCGCCAGCGCATCGAGATGGGACTTGCGGTCAGACATCGGTGCGCGGCGGCGGGGCTCGATCCCGAAACAGGGTGGCCGCGGCGGCGCACAGGGTGCCGGCGACGAGCCCGGTCGCGTGCGCGAGCGGCGCGGTGGCGAAGTCCCAGCCGGTCCCGATCCGCAGCGGCGCCCCCCAGGGTGCTTCGATCAGCACCTTGCAGACGAGGCCGGCGGCGAGCGCCGCACCGATCGCGCGTCGGGCGCCCACCCCATGCCAGAGCAGGTGCACCGCGACGACCGCTGCGCCGGCGTGGAGCACGCCGGACAGCCCGCCGTAGTGCGACAGGTCGGGGCGCACCAGCAGGCCGAGCTGGGTCAGCGGCCAGGCGCAGGCCCAGGCCGCGACCGCCGCGGGCGTGACCCCGGCCGCGGCGCCGAGCGCGGCGACCAGCGCGGCGCCGGCCAGGTTGGCCGCGAGGTGCAGCATGCTGTAGTGGACCGCTGCGGCACTGAACGCGCGCCAGGGTTCGTTCGCTGCGCGCGCCGGCTGCCAGTCGATCGCGTCCGGCGCGATGCCGGACAGCGTGGCGGCGACCGCCGCGACGCAGAGACCGGCGGCCAGGCCGATCCAGGCGCGCTCGGCCGCGGTCAACGCCGCGTCAATCGAAGACCGCGCGCCACAGCGCGAGCACCGCATCGCGCGGCTCCGCCAGCGCGGCCGGGTCGAGCTGCGTCGACTGCTCGTCGAGGCGGGCCTTGTGCTGGGCCCGGCGCAGATCACGGTAGGCATCGGCGGCGGCGCTGCCGACGCGCGCCGGCAGGAGCCCGACCTGTTCGGCGCGCTGCAAGAGCGCGATGTTGCCGACGTTGTCGAGCAGGCCGGGGTGGACGCGGCTGTAGGCGAGCACGAGGAACTGGACCGCGAACTCGACGTCGAGCATCCCGCCTTCGCTGTGCTTGACGTCGAAGCGGCCGGCCTTCACCGGGTGCGCCTGCCGCACCTTCGTGCGCATCGCCTGCACCTCGGCGCGCAGCGACACCGCATCGCGCGGCGCCTGCAGGATGCTGCGGCGCACCGCCTCGAACGGGGCCTCGAGGTCGGCCTGGCCGGCGCACCAGCGCGCACGGGTCAGCGCCTGATGCTCCCAGGTCCACGCGGTGTTGCTGCCGCGGCCGCTCTGGTAGTCCTTGAACGCGGCGATCGATGTCACCAACAGGCCCGAATTGCCGTTCGGGCGCAAGGCGGTGTCGATGTCGAACAGCTCGCCGGCCGGGGTGCGCGTGGTGAGCCACGCGATCAGCTTGCGCACGAAGGCGCCGTAGACCTCGGTCGCCCGGTCGGCGTCGCTCTCGTCGGCATCGTCGTAGAGAAAGACGACGTCGAGGTCGCTGCCATAGCCGAGCTCCTTGCCGCCGAGCTTGCCGTAGGCGATCGTCGCGAGGCGCGGGTCGGGCCGATGGGCCTGCTTCAGGTGCCGCCAGGCCCATTCGAGCGCACACGACAAGGTCGCATCGGCGAGCGCCGACAGGTCGTCGGCGACCTGCTCGACCGTGATGTGGCCTTCGACGTCGCGCACCAGCGTGCGGAACACCTCGGCGTGGTGGGCGCGCCGCAGGGTGTCGAGCAGCAGCTCTTCGTCGGCCTGGCCCGAACGCTCCCACGCCGCATGGCGCTCCTGCAGGTCGCGCTTGTACGACGCCGGCTCGAAGCGGCTGTGCAGCAGGCGCTCGTCGGCGAGCTCGTCGATCACGCCCGGATGCAGCATCAGGTAGCGCATCGGCCAGCGCGCCAGGCCGAGCAGGCGCAGCAGCCGGTTCTGCACCTCGGGGCGCTCGATCAGCAGCGCGAGGTAGCTTTCGCGTCGCAGCAGCGGCTTGATCCAGTCGACGAACAGCAGCGCGGCGGCGAGCGTGCAGCGCGCCTCGCTGACCGCGTGCGCCGCCCGTGTCACCAGGCGGGCCAGGCGCAGCTTGCTGTCGTCGCGCAGCTGGCGGACCCTCGGCTGCTCGGCCAGCGGCCGGACCCGCGCCGCCAGCTCGGGCGGCAGCTGCTCGAGGAACGCCTCGCTGTCGATCGGATGCGCCACCGGGCCGCAGGTCCGGCAGCCGCTGCCGGCCTTCGCGCCGCCGACCGACGAGCGGCCGTCGTGAAGAAGCGCGTCGAACTCGGTCGCGACGAATTCGCGCAGCTCGCCGAGCCGGTCGAGGAGCGCGCAGGCGGCAGTGCCCGAGTCGAAGCCGAGGCTGCGCGCGATCCAGTCGAGATCGCTGTCCTGCGTCGGCAGCAGGTGGGTCTGCTGGTCGTCGAGGTACTGGATGCGGTGCTCGACGCGGCGCAGGAACGTGTACGCCTCGGCCAGACGCGCTGCGCTGTCGGGCTTCATCAGGCCGCCGGCCGCCAGCTTCGCGAGCCCCTTCAGGGTCGAGCGCGTGCGCATCTCGGGAAACTGACCACCGCGCACGACCAGCAGCAGCTGGACGATGAACTCGATCTCGCGGATGCCGCCACGCGACAGCTTGACGTCGTTGGCGCGCTCGGGTCGGCCGGCGGCGCGCCGCTGCGCCTCGTCGCGCACCTTGGCGTGCAGCTGGCGCAGGCCCTCGAACACGCCGTAGTCGAGATAGCGCCGGTAGACGAAGGCGGTGACCAGACCGCGCAGGGCGAGCGCGCGGCCGTCCTCGACGCTGCGGCGCGGCGCGACGACGCGGCTCTTCAGCCAGGCGAAGCGCTCCCATTCCCGCCCCTGCACCTGCAGGTACTCCTCGAGCATCGACAGGCTGACGACCGGCGGCCCCGATTGGCCATTCGGGCGCAGCGCGAGATCGACCCGGAACACGAAGCCGTCCTCGGTGGTGTCGCCGATCAGTGCGTACAGGCTGCGCGCGAGGTGGGAGAAGTACTCGTGCGCGCTGATCGGCGCGCTGCCGTCGGTGAAGCCGCCTTCCTCGTAGACGTAGACCAGATCGATGTCGGACGACACATTGAGCTCGCGCGCACCCAGCTTGCCCATGCCGACGACCCAGAAGTCGATCCGCGTGCCGGCGGCATTGCGCGGCACGCCGAAGCGCGTGTCGAGCGCGCCGCAACCCTCCGTGAGCGCGCGGTTCAGGGTCGCTTCGGCGAGGTCCGTCATCGCCGTCGTGATGTCTTCCAGCGTGGCGCTGCGCTCGACGTCGAGGACCGCGAGGCGCTCGATGACGAGCTGGCGCGCGACCCGCATCGCGCTCGCGAGGCCGCGGCCGTCCTGCAGCAGGCGCTCGATCAGTGCGTCGATCGCTGCGCGCTTCGGCACCCCTGCCGGAAGCAGCGGCAGCTCGCCCTCCCAGCGGCGCCGCACCCGCTGCACGAAGCGGCTGTGGCTGGCCCGCGCCGGTGTCCCGGGACCGCGACTTGCCACGGACTCGACAGCGCTCGACAACGGGGTATCCATGGCGTCAACGAGGCTCTGTGCTAGATTGAACCGGGTGCTGGAGACCTGCTGAAGATGCGCCGTCGTTGCGCCATGCCGCGCGCGCCGTCGTGGCCTTTCGCGGTTTGCCGCTAAAGGCCCTCCAAAGGCCGGCGCACTGATCCTCCATGTCTCCACTGTCCCCCGTCGACGCCGCTGCGCCGGTGCAGCCTGCCGGCCGTCCGGACCGACATCCGTGGCGGGTGATCGGCGTTCGGCTCATCGGCGGGCTGGTGATTGCGGCATGGAGCCTGCTCTTGTTGGCCTGGCTGTCGCTCCACTGGTTCATTCTGCCGCACATCCAGCAGTGGCGTGCACCGATCGAGTCGCGCGCCAGCGCGGCTCTCGGGGTGCCTGTGCGCATCGGCGCAATCGAGGTTCACTCGAGCGGCTGGGTGCCGGGAATCGAGCTGCGCGACGTGGTCCTGCTCGACCCGGCCGGCCGCACCGCGCTGCGCCTGCCGCGCGTCGTTGCCGCGCTGTCGGCCCGCTCGCTGGTGGCGCTTGAGCTGCGCTTCGAACAGCTGCTGATCGACGGTGCCGAGCTCGAGGTCCGGCGCGACGCGCAGGGGCGTCTTTTCGTCGCCGGGCTCGACCTCGGCGGGAGCGGAAGCGGCGCCGACGACGGCGCCGCGGCCAACTGGTTCTTCAAGCAGGGCGAATTCGTGATCCGCCAAGGTGCGATCCGCTGGATCGACGAGCAGCGAAAGGCCGCACCGCTCGCGCTGACCGACGTCCAGCTGATCGTGCGCAACAGCCTGCGCCACCACACCTTGCGCGTCGACGCGACGCCGCCCGCCGACTGGGGCGACCGCTTCACGCTGCAGGGCCGCTTCACGCAGCGCCTGCTGGGCCGCAGCGGCGACTGGAAGCACTGGAGCGGCTCGGCGTACGCGAACCTGCCACGCGCCGACGTGCGCGAACTGAAGCGCCACGTCGACCTGCCGTTCGACCTCAGCGAAGGCAACGGCGCGCTGCGCGCCTGGGTCGAGCTGCAGGACGGCGAGCCGCGCCTCGCGACCGTCGACCTCGCGCTGCGCGAGGTCGCGCTGCGCCTCGCGCCCGATGCGGAGCCGCTCGTCTTCGAGCAGATGGAAGGCCGCTTCGAGGGTCAGCGCGACGCCGAGGGCGGCGCGGTCACGCTGCGCCGCTTCGGCTTTCTGACCGGCGACGGCATTCGCTGGCCGCAGGGCGATCTGGCGCTGACCTGGCGGCAGCGGCCCGGCGAAGCGACGACCGGCGGCTCGTTCACCGCGCAGCGCCTCGATGTCGGCGTGATGGCCGACAT
>JBDSAB010000278.1:0-3688 GCA_039922395.1 Caldimonas sp. | reverse complement strand
CCGCACTACCCGCTCGCCGACCACTACAACAACGACCGCTGGATGTACGGCGACGCCCACAAGCAGCTCGTCAAGTCGGGCGACTGGCGCGAGCACATCGACCTGCACACGCACCGCTACGTCACCGAAGACACCGTGCTCGGCCTCGCGTTTCTCGCTTCAGCGGCACGCCATGCCGGCGTCGACGCACCGATCGCGCACGGCCTGCTCGCGATCGTCGGCGGCTTCCTCGGCCGCGACCTGCGCAGCGGGCCGCGCACGCTGGAGGCGCTCGGCCTCGCGACGCTGACGCCGGCCGCGCTGAAGCAGCGCCTGCATGACGGCGACTGACACCGATGCCCTCTCGCCGCGGCCGCGCTTCGCTGCGGTCGGTGCCGGCCGCATGGGTCGCGGCATCGCGATCGCGTTCGCATGGGCCGGGCACCGGATCGCGCTGATCGACCTTCGTCCGCGCGAGGCCGACGCGTGGCAACGCCTGCATGACGAGGCGCTCGGCGAGATCAAGGCCAGCCTCGTAGCGCTCGCCCAGCTGGGCGCGCTGCGCGCCGACCAGGTCGACACGATCGCGGCGCGCGTCTCGATGGTGCCGTCGAGCGGCGCGGCCGCTGCGCTCGAGACCGCCGAGCTGGTGTTCGAAGGCGTGCCCGAGCGCCTCGATGCGAAGCGTGAAGCGTTCGCGCAACTGAGCCGGATGTGCCGCGCCGACGCGATCCTGACGTCGACGACGAGCAGCATCCTGGTCACGCAGCTCGCGGTGCTGGTCGAGCGGCCCGAGCGCTTTCTCAACATCCACTGGCTGAACCCGGCCTACGTGATCCCGGTCGTCGAGCTGAGCACACACGCGGGCACCGCCGCCGATGTGCTGGCGCGCGCGAAGGCACTGATGGAATCGATCGGCAAGCTGCCGGTGGTCTGCGGGGCGACACCCGGCTACA
The DNA here is from genome assembly GCA_039922395.1 of Caldimonas sp. Taxonomy (GTDB): domain Bacteria; phylum Pseudomonadota; class Gammaproteobacteria; order Burkholderiales; family Burkholderiaceae_C; genus Schlegelella_A. The sequence continues at coordinate 2,753 of JBDSAB010000278.1, read as the reverse complement.
TCGTGCCGCGCCTGCAGGCGCTGGTGATGAACGAGGCCGCGCGCATGGTCGAGGAAGGCGCCGCCACCGCCGAGGAGATCGACAAGGCGACGCGCTACGGGCTCGGCCTGCGATTCGCCGCGCTCGGCGTCGTCGAGTTCATCGACTTCGGCGGCGCCGACATCCTGCACCATGCGAGCCGCGAGATGTCGGCCTCGATCGATGCGGCCCGTTTTGCCGCGCCGGCGATCGTCGACCGCCACGTCGCCGAGGGCCGGCTCGGCCTGAAGAGCGGCAGCGGTTTCTACGACTACGCCGACCGCGACCTCGGCGCCTACCGGCGCGACGTGCTGGCGCGCACCCTCGGCATGCTGAACCACGCCGGCCTGTGGCGCGCTGCTTCCGACGAGACGCTGTCGTAGCAGCGCTTCAAAGCCGCGCGGTGGGTCGCGTGCTGCACGGGCTTGCGATCGGTCTCGGCGCGGTCTGCATCGGCGTGATTCCCATCGTCACGGTCCAGGCCGCGGGTCATGACGCGACGCCCTGCGACCGCGCGCACTTCACGATCGCGATCGATCCCGGCCACACGCGCGAGCAGCCGGGTGCGATCAGCGCGCGCGGCGTTCCCGAGCGTGCGTTCAACGAGGCGCTGTCGGCGCAGGTGGTCGCGTCGCTGCGGCACGCCGGTTTCGCGCAGACGTTCGCGACGCACCCTGACGATGCAACCGGAATCGGCCTCGAAGACCGCACCCGCGTAGCAGCGGAGCACGGTGCGCGGCTGTTCGTCTCGATCCACCACGACTCGGTGCAGCCGCAGCACCTGACCGGCTGGTCGCATCGCGGCGTCGAACGCCGGCACACGCCGCGCATCCGCGGCCATTCGCTGTTCGTCTCCGGCCGCGGCGACGAAGCGGCCGAAAGCCTCCGCTTCGCGCGCCTGCTCGGCGCCGAACTCGGCCGGCGCTGCCTCGCGCCGACCTTGCATCACGCCGAACCGGTCGCTGGCGAAGACCGCGAGCTGATCGACCGCGCGCTCGGCATCTACCGCTACGACGAGCTCGCCGTGCTGCGGACCGCGACGATGCCGGCGCTGCTGTTCGAAGCCGGCGTGATCGTCCACCGTGGCGAAGAGGCGCGACTGCAGCGGCCGGCGCACCGGCGCCTCTTGGCAGGTGCGCTGACGCGGGCAGCGGTCGCGTTCTGCGAAGGTCGAGAGCCGAAGCGCATGGCGAGAACCCGCTGCCGCTGACCGCGTTTCGCCGTGGCTCTTCACGCGGCGGTGCGATGACAAGCGACCGAGGAACAAAACGGCAGTACGCGCTACGGCCACTTGACGGCTTCGACCCTCGATCCGCCTCAGTCTTCTCCGCCACCCGCTGTGCGGTGCAGCTCGATGATCTGCCGCAACGTCGTCTTCAGATCCTCGGCGCGCGCCAGCCCGAACGGCTCGAGCACGCGCTGCTCATGCTCGCGCGCCAGCGCGATCAGGCGCTCGACCATCCGGCTGCCGGCCGGCGTGATGCGGACCAGGGTGACGCGGCGGTCGCCGTCGTGGCCGAGGCGCTCGACCTGGCGCTTGGCCTCCATGCGGTCGAGCATGCGCGTCACGGTCGGCTGCTTCAACACCGCGACCTGCGCGAGCTGGCCGATTGCGATCGGCTCGCCGCCGGCCAGGCTCGCCAGCACGCGCCACTCCGAGACCGAGAGGCCGTTCGCCCGCACGACGGCGTGGAATTCCGACGAGATCAGGTGGCTGGCCTGGGCCAGCAGCGCCGCGAGATAGTGGTCGACGAAGCGGGTCATGCGGTTGTTCGCTGGAGCGCGTCGACCGCGCGCACGACCGCCTGTCGCGCGGCATCATCGACATCGAGTGACCGCGCCCGCGGTCGGGTAAAACATGATTTTGAATATATTGCCACCTCAACTAATATAGCGACGCCCACGGGCACCAGCATCGGGACAGACCCAGAGCAACCATGGCCGAGCGATCGTTCGTCGAAGAGGTCAAGAAGCTGCGCCTCGGCGAAGGCGAGGTGTTCCGCGGCGAGGGCATCCTCGCAGTCACGAAGGCGCTGCTCGAGTCCGGCGTCTCGTACGTCGCCGGCTACCAGGGCGCGCCGATATCGCACCTGATGGACGTGCTGGCCGACGCCCAGGACATCCTCGCCGAGCACGGCATCCGCTTCGAGAACTCGGCCAGCGAGGCCACCGCCGCGGCCACGCTCGCCGCCTCGGTGAACTACCCGCTGCGCGGCGCAGTCACCTTCAAGGGGCCGGTCGGCGTGAACGTGGCCTCCGACGCGCTCGCCAACCTGGCCTCGGGCGGCGTCACCGGCGGCGCCCTCGTCATCGTCGGCGAGGACTACGGCGAAGGCTCGTCGATCATGCAGGAGCGCAGCCACGCCTTCGCCATGAAGTCGCAGATCTGGCTGCTCGACCCCCGGCCCAACCTGCCGGCGATGGTGGCCGCGGTGAAGCACGGCTTCGCCCTCTCCGAGGCGAGCCACACGCCCGTGATGCTGATGCTGCGCATCCGCGCCTGCCACGTCCACGGCCAGTTCACCGCCGGTGCCAACCGCAGTGCCGCCTACACCCTGGACGACGCGCTCGCCACGCCGCGCCGCGACACCAGCCGGATCGTCCTGCCGCCGGCGAGCTTCGTGCACGAGCAGGAAAAGGTGCGCGACCGCTGGCCCGCGGCGCTGCGCTTCATCGAGGAGCGCGCCCTGAACGAGTTCTTCGCCGAAGGCGCCGACGACATCGGCATCATCGTC
>JBDSAB010000277.1:0-7977 GCA_039922395.1 Caldimonas sp. | reverse complement strand
GTCATCGCGCAGGTGTGCCATCCGCTCGCCGCGAGACGGCCGAACAGCGACGCTTCGGCAGCGGCGTCGTCGAGGTGGAAGGGCTGCGGGTCGTAGGCCGACGCGAACGACAGCACTTCCTCGCGCTTCACTTCGTACGCACCGAAGGTCCGCACCGAACCGACCGGAAAGTCCTCCCAGAAGTAGCGCGGGGCGGGACGATCGGTCGGGCTGGCTTCGGTCACGATGGGTCGGGCTTCGGTTCTCGGCTGGCGAGGATACCGAATGCCCGCGCGGCGGGTCGCCGCTCAGTTCATCCGCACTTCGCCGTGTCGGCCGAGGTCGGTCGGCGGCTTGCCGGTCATCGCGGCCTTCGCCATCTCGTAGAGCTGGACGATCTTGCTTTCCTGGACGTCCCAGTAGTTCGCGTGCGTGATGCGCACCTGAACCAGCGCGAGGTCGGGATCGGTCGGGCCGCCCGGAAACCAGGCCTCGGACATCTTGCTCCAGAGCTGGCGCTTCTTCTCGTTGTCGTTGACGAGCTCGGCGGTTCCAGAAACCGACACGTACTGGTCCTTGCTCGGATTTGCGTAAGCGACGTTGACCGTCGGGTCGGCTTCGAAGTCGGCGACCGGGTCGCCCTTCTTCGACATGAAGAACCAGAGGCTGTCGTCCTCGTCGACCTTAGAGTTCTGCGTCGTCATCGGGCGCGAATGGATGTGGCCGTTCGAGTGGCGCGTCGTGAACATTGCGAAGCGCGTGTCCTTGATGAGTTCCCACAGCAGCTTGCGCTGGTCGGTCGTGTCGGTGGTCATGATCGGGTTCCTTATTCATCGTTCGAGACCCGGATGGGGCCGTGCGAACGATTGAAGCATCGGCCGAAATGACGGATGGTCAGGCGTGCACGGGGCGTGCTGTAGGACGGGTACGGGTACGCCGGGCACGCCGAACCATCGGGTGCTTTAGCCGCGCTACGGCACGGCTCGCGCGAAGCGATCTCAGGTGGCTCGGCGGCCGACGGCTTGCAGGGGCATTCGCTGATCAATCGCCGGCCGGGCCATCGGATCGCATCAGCCGATCGGCGTGGCGCAGGTCATCGAGCCATGCGGCATACGCCGCGTCGCGTTCCGACGGATCGGCGCGCAGCAGTGCCGACGGATGCAGCGTGATCAGCACGCGCCGCCCGTCGCTGCGCCGGACCCAGGTGCCGCGCTCCTTCATCACCGCGACGGCGCGGCCGGTGACCTGACGTGCAGCCGTCGCGCCGAGCGCGACCAGCGCCTCCGGCTGGACCAGCTCGATCTCGCTCTCGAGCCAGTGCAGGCAGGCGGCAGCTTCCTGCTGCGCCGGCGTCTTGTGGATGCGGCGCTTGCCGCGCAATTCGAACTTGAAGTGCTTGACCGCGTTGGTCACATAGGCGGTGTCGCGCGGCCAGCCGAGCTCGCGGAACGCGCGGTCGAGCAGCTGGCCGGCCGGACCGACGAACGGCTTGCCGCGCAGATCTTCCTGATCGCCGGGCTGCTCGCCGACGAACATCAGGCGCGCGCGTTTCGGCCCTTCACCGGGGACGGCCTGCGTGGCCATGTCGCCGATCGGACATTCGCGGCAGCGGTCGAGCGCCTGCGCGAGGTCGGGCAGCGAAGTCGGCCGCTCGGAGATCGGAACCGCCGGGTTCGGCTCGGTTGCCGGCGCGGCCGCGGGGCGGCGCCGGGACGGCGCTGTGGGGCCTTTGGTGATCATGTCCATGCTTCTTTGCGCCGCAGCGGCAGAGAGCGGCGAGATCAGCTGCGCCTCCGGCAGGTTGCGCCAGTAGCGGCGCGGCATCTCGCGCTGCATCATCGCGAGCTTGAGCCGGGCCGGGTTGAAGATGCTTTCGTAGTAGGTCAGCCAGAGGCTCTCGCCGGCGTCGGCCGGCGGTGCGTCCTCGCGGCGCGCGCCCGGCCCGAATTCGAGCGCGCTGCCATCCCAGCGCACGCTGCGTTCGGGCGTCAGGATCGACCAGCGCATCTGCGCAAAGCGGCGCGCGAAGAACGGCGCCACCGCCTCGACCACGTGGTGCTCGGGTTCGAACCAGGCGACGTGGCGAATCGGCGGAACGTCGAGACCTTCGATGTCGGCGACGAGGTTGTCGGCGGGCGCATCGTCGGGCACGTCCATCGGCATCGTGAGCGCTTCGCGCAATGCGTTGATCGGACGAAAGCGAACGAACGCCTTCATCTTGTGCATGTCGCGGCGCACCGCCTGCGCCATCCGGTCAGCGTCGATGCGATCCGGATCGAGTGGATCGTGGCGCAGTGCGGGCTCGTTCTGCAGGCGCCAGAGCAGCCGGTAGAGCAGCCCGAAGCGGCCGGGATCGCGGTGCAGGATCACGCTCTCGCACAAGGTCACGAAGGCGGCCGGCACGGCCAGCGTGCCGCCCTCGCTCGGCGTGGCCGGGACCTCGGAGGGTAAGGCGACCGGGGCTTCGTCGACCGGATCGCTGAACAGCTCGCCGGCCGCCGCATCGGCGGTCTGCCAGACGACCCGATCGGGCGTGACGCGTGCGCTCACGAGGCGTCGGCACACTGCCCGAAAAGCGTCGAGATCGATGCCGCAGGCCAGCACGATGGTTCGGACATCGGCCTCGGTCATCGCGCAGATCGGTCAGAGCGGCGCGCCGACGCTGTCGAACAGCGACGCCTGGCTCGGTGGCGGGTTTTGAGGCCTCAGCCGGTGCGGCAGGTCGGCCCGGTCGAGATCGGGCGCGGGTCGGTGCCCGGTGACGATGACGAACGGCAGAACCTTCTTCAGCGGCACGTTGAGGCGCTTCAGGTCGTCGAGATGGATGCGGCGGACGCGGCGCGCCGCCAGCAGGCGCTGCACCGCCTTGACGCCGAGGCCAGGCACGCGCAGCAGCATCTCGCGCGGCGCGCTGTGCAGGTCGACCGGAAAGTGCTCACGGTGGGCGAGCGCCCACGCCAGCTTTGGATCGACTTCGAGCGACAGCATCGGGCGCGCGCTGTCGACGATCTCGTCGGCCGCATAACCGTAGAAGCGCATCAGCCAGTCGGCCTGGTAGAGGCGATGTTCGCGGACCATCGGTGGCGCCTTCAGCGGCAATGCGCGCGCCGAGTCGGGGATCGGACTGAATGCCGAGTAATAGACGCGCTTCAGCCGGTACGAACCGTACAGCGTCGCGCTGGTGGCGAGGATCGTGCGGTCGTCGGCAGCATCGGCGCCGACGATCATCTGGGTCGACTGGCCGGCCGGCGCGAAGCGCGGCGCGCGCGCACGGCGCGGCGGGATCAGCGGCTGCGATGTGGGCGTCTTGGCGCTCGCCGCCTCCTTGGCATCGTCGATGTGCGTGCGCAAGCGCGCCATCGAGCGCCGGATCGCGGCGCCGTCCTTCTCGGGTGCGAGCTCCCGCAGGCCCTCGACGGTCGGCAGCTCGATGTTGATGCTCAGCCGGTCGGCATAGCGGCCGGCACGTGCCAGCAACTCGGGCGAAGCCTCGGGAATCGTCTTCAGGTGGATGTAGCCGCGGAAGTCATGCTCCTCGCGCAGCACACGGGCGACCTCGACCACCTGCTCCATCGTGTAGTCGGGGCTGCGGATGATGCCGGAGCTGAGGAACAGGCCTTCGATGCAGTTGCGCCGATAGAAGTCGAGCGTGAGGTGGACGACCTCGTCGACGCTGAAGCGGGCGCGCGCCACGTTGCTCGTCACTCGGTTGACGCAGTAGAGGCAGTCGTACAGGCAGAAGTTCGTGAACAGGATCTTCAGCAGCGAGATGCAGCGGCCGTCCGGCGCATAGCTGTGGCAGATGCCGGACCCTTCGGTCGAGCCGATGCCGCGCCCGCCGATCGAGTGGCGTGCGTTCGTCCCGCTCGAGGCGCACGAGGCGTCGTACTTCGCAGCGTCGGCAAGGATCGCCAGTTTTCGGGTCAGTTCCATTGGTGTACGGAGGGCTGTACGAATATACAGTTCCACGCATATTCGCAAAGGCGAAAGGCCTTTGCTGCCTGGCGGCAAGCTCTGGGCCTGTTGCTGCTCTTCGAAGTTGTTCGGGCATGTCCATTGCTGGAGGGACGGACACTCTTCAAGGCAACTTTCGATGGCCGATCTCACTGCATCTCAGCTCGACACCTTGCGACGCTTGCTCGACGACCGCGAAACGAAGCTGCAACAGGAAGTGCGCGCAGCGAACGAGGAGGCCGCGGAACGTCCCGCCGCGCTCGGTCCGGAAGTCGGCGATGCGATCGACAGCGGCGACGAACGATTCCGGGCCGGGATGGCCCATGTCGACAAGCAGCGCGACCAGGAAGAATTGATGGCGATCGAGGCCACGCGAGGCCGGATGGCCGACGGCAGCTACGGCGAATGCGTCGACTGCGACAAGCGGATCCCGGTCGAGCGATTGAAGGCGCAGCCGACCGCGCTGCGCTGCGTCGCCTGCCAGACGGAGTACGAAAAGACGCACCCGGCGGCACCGCTGTTCACGGTCTGAAGCCGAAGCGCGCCGTCGACCGCGCCAGGGTCGAGCGAGTGCACGGGTGGCGACTCGCTCGGCGGACGATCAACAAAAACGGGCCGTGCCCAGCGTTGCGCCTTCAGGTGTCCATCGTGAAGACTTGCCGCAGGTAGGCGAGGAAGGTCTCGTCGTCGCACAGCACCTTGCCGGGGCTGTCCGACAGCTTGGCGACCGGCTGGCCGTTCGCATGGGTCAGCTTCATCACGATGTGTAGCGTCTTCAACCCCATGTCGTTGGTCAGGTTGGTGCCGATGCCGAAGCCGAGCTGCGTGCGGTCGGCGAAGTGCTGGTAGAGCGCGATCGACTTGTCGAAGTCGAGGCCGTCGGAGAACGTCAGGCGCTTGCTGTTGGCATCGATCCGAAGCCGCTCGTAGTGCGCCAGCGCCTTTTCGCCCCACGCCACCGGGTCACCGGAATCGTGGCGCAGGCCATCGAACAGCTTCGCAAAATAAAGATCGAAGTCGGCCAGGAACGCGTCCATCCCGACCACGTCGGTCAGCGCGACGCCGAGGTCGCCGCGGTATTCCTGAACCCAGTCCTCGAACGCGGCGCGCTGAAAGTCGCGCAGCCGCACGCCGAGCGTCTGGTAGGTCTGCAGGTACTCGTGCGCCATCGTGCCGATCGGCACCAGCCCGAGCTCGCGCGCGAACATCACGTTCGAGACGCCCTTGAAGTACTGCGGCACCTCGCGCTTGAAGGTCTCGACAACCTCGCGCTGCCAGTCGCGGCAGAAGCGCCGGCGCACGCCGAAGTCGAAGAACTCGAACGGATGCCGCCGCCGCGGCTCGGTCGCGAAGGCGTTCAGGCGATCGACCTTCGCCGCCAGTCGACGCCGCCCTTCGGCGTACGCCGCGGTCTGGTCGAAGCGGCGGAAGTAGAGCTCGTTGACGATCGCGAGCACGTGGATCTCGAATGCCATCACGTGGACCTGCGGGCCGTTCGCGATGACCTCCAGCTTGTCGCCGTGAGCGCGCGCGATGATGAACTCGCGCTGGAACTGGAAGATGCGCAGGAAGTCGACGAAGTCCGAACGGATGAAGCGCAGGCTGTTCAGGTAGGCGAGCTCGGCCGGCTGGAAGCGCAGGGTGCAGAGGTGGTCGAGCTCGGCATTGACCTCGTCGACGAGGTCGGCGAGCGGATAGGCCGGCTGGTTGCGGCAGACGAACGTGTACTCCGCCTGCGTCCGCGGATGTCGATGCAGCATCGTCTGCCACATCGTGAACTTGTAGAGGTCGGTGTCGAGCAGGCTCTGGATGACAGGTTGCATCGGGGCTTTCGCAAACCGGTCCGTCGCGACCGAGGGCCCGACGATAGCAAGGCGCGACCGCGCGAGCGGTCGGGCCAACGCGCTGCCGAAAGGCCGCTCAGCGCGGCTTGACGGCGCGCCCCGTGATCAGCATTTCGTAACGCTGATCGTGGTGGTCGAGCTCGTCATGGCGCAGGTCCTCGACCGCCAGCCCCTGCAGGAACGCGGTCGACGCGAGCACGTTGCCATGTGCCTCGACGCGGATGTTCTCGGGCTTGAACGACTCGGCCAGCAGGCGGCGCAGCGACTGCGTCGTGAAGCGCCAGTACTCGCCCCAGCGATCGCGGTCGTACGGGCTGATCTGGCTGATGCCGGGCACGGTCGCGAGCAGCACGCCGCCGGGCTTCAGGATCCGGTGGATCGTCGCGACCGCGCTCTGAACGTCGTAGATGTAAGTCAGCGTCTGCGTGCAGATGAAGCAGTCGAAGCTGTCGCTCTCGATCTCGCCCGCATCGGTGAGGTCGGCGACGACCGTCGCGCGCGGATTGCCGGGGTCGGCATGGATGACGTCGCTCTTCCCGACCCGATTGCCGCCGAAGCGCCAGGTGTAGTGGTCCTCGGCCACCTCGAGGACGCGGCCGCGGATGTCGAACGCGTGATCGGCGAGGAAGCGTTCGATGTAGTGGCGGTCGACCGGCTTGCCACGCCCGCCGCCGAAGTGCGGGTCGATCGGCGTGACCCGCCGGAGGTCGCCGAGGTCGAGCGCATGGGGCGTGGCAGTCATGGCGTTGTGCAGGAGCTGGATGCGCGAGCGCAGCAATCGGTGTGCCGCGCCGGTGCCCGCTCTCTGCGGTCGTCAGCGCGAGGACAACGGATGCTCTTCGAAGAAGCGGACCATCTCGCGGCTCGCGTCGGGGCCGCTGGCGTCCGCATACGAGCCCGTCGTGCTGCCGCCCGACCAGGCATGGCCGGCGCCGTGGACGACCCAGTGCTCGGCGAGGCTCGGCTCGTCAGGCGCTGCGCCGGCGCGGCGGTGCACGGTGTGCGTGTAGGCCCTTCCGGCGGCGGCCGATTTGACCGTCGTCTCCTGGGCTGCCACCGAGGCGCCGACCGCCGCTTGGAGCGCGGCGCCGACCACGTGGTGGCCATTCTTCGGATGGACGGTGCTGTCGGCGTCGCCGTGGAAGACGATGGTCGGAGCCGCCCGGTCCGCGCCGGCGCGGCTCTTTTGCTGGCCTCGGGCATCGACGCGGCGTGCCGCGCGGGCGCTGGGTGTGGCTGCCATCGTCGCGCCCTGGTGCATCGCCGTGAAAGCGGAGGCGACGTCGTGCGCCGCCCCTTGTGGCAGCCCCGAGTGGACGCCGACCGCGGCATACAGCTCGGGATACTCGCGTCCGAGGATGTCGGCCATCGCGGCGCCAGCGGACAGGCCGGCCACATAGACCCGGCGCGGATCGACCCCCTGCGACGCGATGACTTCGCGCGTCATTTCGGCCAGCAGGCCCGGCTCGCCGCCGTCGCGGTGCTGGTCGGCGGGCGCGAACCAGTTCCAGCACTTGGACTGGTTCGAACGCGGGGCCTGGGCCGGGTACAGGACCACGAAGCCGCGCTCCTGCGCGACCTCGTTCATGCGAGTGCCCGCCGCGAAGTCGTCGGGCGACTGCGAGCAGCCGTGCAGCATCACGACTAGCGGACGCGGAGACGGCGCCGGGCCGCTCGGCACGAACAACTTGTAGGTGCGCGACCCGAATCGCCCGCTGTGCTGGTGCGATTCGAAGCTGCTTGCACCGAACGCGGTGCGCGGTGCGCTGGGTGCCGCGTCCTCGAGGTCGGATCGAACCGGTGATGCGGTGGCCGGTGCGGCCGGACGATCGGAAATCTCACGCACCAAGCCATCGAGGACGGTGGCATCGGCAGAGCTGGGTCGCGCCGGTGGCGCCGGCGGCGATCCCGAGAGGGCACGTTGAATGGCTGCCGTCGCATCGAGCAGGTTGCCGCGGGTGGTCAGCAGCGTGGCCTCGCCGATCAGGGTTTCGAAGAGTGATTTCATGGGGTCGTCGATGGAAGGTGGATCAGCGCAGGCGGTCGGCCAGGGCGGCCTTGACTTCGGGTGTTGCGTTCAGAGCGCCGAGCACGACGATCGATTCGATCGTCGACCGCGCCAGCTCGGGCGAGACGTCGGCGGCGATGCTGGTCAGGCCGAGCCCGCGGATGTGGATGGTTTGGCCGGCCGTCCGCAACG